>JBEKVA010000025.1:0-19936 GCA_049514475.1 Spirochaetia bacterium | reverse complement strand
CAAGGAGACCGGCGTGGACTTCCTGGCGGTATCGGTGGGCAACAAGCACGGCTTCTACCAGGGGACGCCGCACCTGGAGTTCGGGCTGCTGGCGGAGCTTCATGCCGCCGTCCCCGTTCCCCTGGTCATGCACGGCGGCACCGGCATACCAGAGAAGGACATCCAGAAATCCATCGGCCTCGGCATCGCGAAGGTGAACGTGGCAAGCGAGCTGGTGCACGGGGTGCGCTCCAGCCTCAGCGCCCAGTGGGGAAAAGGGATGAACCTCTGGACGCCGCTTGCCATGGGAGAGGCGAAGAAGGTCATGGTGCCGATCGTGGAGAAGTGGTTCCGCGTGACCGGCGCCGAGGGAAAGGCGTGACAGCGCGGGAGCGGGTGATTGCCTCCCTGGAGCACCGGCAGCCCGACGCGACCCCCTGGCACGTGACCTTCACAGAGCCTTCCCGCGCGGCGATGGCTGCCTTTTACGGCGACCCCGGCTTCGAATCCCGGTTGGGCAACTGCCTGTGCGTGCTGCGCACGCGGCTTCCCGACGCCGAGCTGCCCGGCAGTCCGGGGATCCAGGTCGACGAGTTCGGGGTGCAGTGGGACCGGACTGTGGATGCCGATATCGGAACCGTCTGCAGCACGCCCGTGACCCCGGAGAACCTCGCGGAATACCGCTTTCCCGACCCCGAGGCGCCGGCGCGCTTCGCACATTTCCCCGACCGCCTGGAGGCGCGGGGTGAGCGTTTTGCCGTTGCCACCGTCGCCTTCACACTCTTCGAGAGGGCATGGACGCTCGTCGGCATGGAGAACGTCCTCATGGCGATGGCCGGGGACAAGCCGTTTGCCAATGCACTCTTCGACCGCATCCTGGAGCACCAGATGGCTGTCACTCGCGCCGCATTGGCATGGGACATCGACGGGATGCGCTTCGGGGACGACTGGGGGCAGCAGCGCGGGCTCATCATGGGGCCGGCGCTGTGGCGGGAGTTCATCAAGCCGAGGATCGCGCGGCTGTACGGCATGGTGAGGTCGCGCGGCAAGCGGGTGTTCATCCACAGCTGCGGCAATGTCACCGAGATTCTCCCCGACCTGATCGAAATCGGGGTGGACGTGTTCAACCCGTTCCAGCCCGAGGTTATGGACGTGGAGGAAGTGAAGAGGAGCCTCGGGGAGCGGCTGACCTTTTTCGGCGGGATCAGCACTCAAAAGACACTGCCGTACGGCAGCGTTGCGCAGGTGAAGGACGAGGTGCGGCAGCTCATCGACCGTATAGGAAGGTCGGGCGGCTACATCGCGGCACCGGCGCACGACATCCCGAAAGACGCGAGGCCGGAGAATATCGCTGCCATGATGGAAGTGCTTCAGGAGCAATAACTCAACATTATTATGTCACGGATTTCGAGAAGAGGTCAGACTGATATATCAGGCGCCATTTTTAATGCCAGCAGGAAGGTACCCCGCTTTTATTTCGACCGACTTTTTCCATTCCGCAGCACTTTTGGCTAGACTTTTTGTCTACCTTCCTGCTGGCGAAACTACTTTATAAGCTTACTATAGCACAGGCCCGAAAATCAGCAATAGTCCAAAAGTCTCATTTTGGTGAGTTTATAATATTGATCAGTTGCACCTTGTTGGCAACGCCAGTCTTCTGATAGATGTGATAGATGTGATTCTTCACCGTCAAAGCGGAGATGAAAAGCGTCTCGCTGATTTTTCGATTCCCGTATCCCTGCAGCATCATGGAAATGATTTCCCGCTCCCGGGGTGAAATACCGTACTTCACGATGAATTGATCCGGCAGGGCCGCGGGAACGGCCGGCGACTCCCACTTGAAGAGGTACCTCAGCGCGTACACCAGCAGGAGTATCGCCGCGGCCAGGTAGTACCCCAGCTCGGCAAACCCGTACTCGCGCAGCAGGGGCGGAGAGCCCGGGAGGGACCCGACCCAGTGTTCCGCGGATATCAGCACCACCATGATCAGCGCAATGACGATGGAGGTGCAGGCGAGGGACCGCACGGTGGGGTCCTGGATGCGCTTGAAACCGAAGGCGACCACCGCCATGCCATACAGCTGCAGGCAGGTCAGCGCGACGAGATTCGCTGCGGGAAGCAGGGTGGCGGGAAACAGGTCATCGAGAATGCCCACCGCGAGCAGGAGCGCAATGACGACGCCATGAACAATCATGCCGGCGCGGGACATCCGCCGGTTGACAAGCTGCAATGCAAGGACGGGAATGGCGTATGCCACAAGGCCGTTGGCGATCCCCGAGAGGACCATCGACACCTGGGGCAGGGCATCACCGAACACGGCCAGCGTGGCACGGCTGTACAGCCTGATTATTTCCTGCAGGAGATAGATGATCGCCCCGCTGAACAGGAGGGTGAAAATCCTGAAGGGGGCCCGTCCAGACCTCTGGAAGGAGAGAGTGCCGAGTATCAGAAC
Source organism: Spirochaetia bacterium (assembly GCA_049514475.1). Lineage (GTDB taxonomy): Bacteria > Spirochaetota > Spirochaetia > SZUA-6 > Fen-1364 > Fen-1364. The sequence goes on along the minus strand of JBEKVA010000025.1, from coordinate 17,505 downwards.
GACAATTCCCAGCGAGAATGCGACGATATTCACCGCCAGAAATATATGGAGCACCGCCTCCTCCTGTGATACTTTTCGTGATTGTCCAATGAAAAGAGTACGAACCGGCCATCGGGCGCGTCAAGTATGAGTCGTCTAACGTCCGACGCCGGGCACCCTCACTTCGGCAGCACGTGGATTTTCTCGTCGAGCTCCGACTTCAGGAAATCCTCGACAAAGCTGAGAGTGCCCACGGTGGCACTCGGGCAGCCCTTGCAGGCGCCCATGTAGCGGATGTACACCTCCGTCATCCCGTCCGCCTCTTTCATGTCGAGGACCTCGAGGTTCCCGCCGTCGCGCAGGAGCGCGGGCCTCACCTTCTCATCGAGCACCTTTTCCACCGCGCGGTGCTTCTGGATCAGGCCAAGGTCGGCGAACTTCGGCGGCTTCGCCGCCCGCGCCTGCTCCTGGGCGCGCTCCATCTCCGCGCGCGTCTCCGCCAGGATGTCCACCAGGTAGTGCTTGCGCTCCTCGTGGCCGCCCGGGCGGATGCAGGACTTGCAGAAAGCACCTGCCTTGGTGAACTTGGTGATCTCCTCCACCGTGTGCAGGTCGTTGATGCGGATCACGTCCCTGATGGTGCGCAGGCTCACCCGGGCGCAGGCGCAGACGATCTGCTCCTCCTCCAGGGAGTCCATGTCCACACCCTTGTATTCCGAGGCGGCCTTGCGGATGACGTCATACGCCATGACGCTGCAGTGCATCTTCTGCGGCGGGATGGCGGCGGTGTCCTCATCGTCGCGCAGCGCCCGCTCGACGTCGATGTTGGTGATCTTCATCGCCTCGTCGACGGTCTTTCCGATGATCATCTCGCACATCATGTCGCTGGAGGCGATGGCGGTGCCGCAGCCGAAGGTCTTGAACTTCGCGTCGCGGATCCTGCCGCTCTTCTCGTCCACCGCCCAGAAGGCGCGGATGGCATCCCCGCACACCTCGGCGCCCCAGTCGGCCACCACGAGCTTCGCCCCCAGGGCCTCGGCCTGCGCCGCCGTGATCTCCCCCAGGTGCCGGGGGTTGAGCATGAGGTCGTTCACCTTGTGGGAGTAGCTCTCCCAGAGCGTGCCGCCGATCAGGTCTGACTTTGCCACGGTTCATCTCTCCTTCAGGACACCGCGCTGGGCGATATGCTGCGCAGCCGGCTCACCGCCGCGCGCACGGCGGCGATTGCGGCATCGATTTCTTCTTCCGTCGTGAAGCGGGACAGGGACAGGCGTACACCGGTGTGGGCCAGCTCGCTGTCGATGCACATTGCCACGAAGGTGGGGTTGGGCTCCAGGGACTCCGAGGCGCAGGCGCTTCCCGTGGAGGCGGCAACGCCCTGGCGGTTGAGGTCCCAGATCATCGCCTCCCCCTCGACGCCCTTGAAGCTGGCAAGGATCGTGTTGGGCGTACGCAGCTCCCGCGCCCCGATCACCGAGGTCCCCTCGAGGGCGAGGATGGCGTCCTCCAGCCGGTCGCGCAGCCGGCGGACCGCCGCCTGCTCCTTGCCGATGTTCTCCACGGCAAGCTCCATGGCAAGACCCATTGCAATGAGGAATGCCACGTTCACCGTGCCCCCGCGCCTGCCGCCCATCTGCTCCCCGCCATGGAGCAGGGGGGTGATCTTCACCCCGTGCCGCACGTACAGGCCGCCCACCCCCTTGGGGCCGTGGAACTTGTGGGCGCTGAAGGAGAGGAAATCCACCGGCGCATCCTGCACGTCGACGGGGACCTTGCCGACCGCCTGCACGGCGTCGGTGTGAAACAGGATCCCGTTCTCACGGCAGAGGGTGGCAAGCTCGCGGATGGGAAAGACAAGACCCGTCTCGTTGTTGGCCCACATGATGGAGACAAGGGCCGTGCGGTCGGGGTGGATGTGCTTTTTCAGAATGTCGGCATCGACAATGCCCTCAGCATTCACCGGCAGGGAGATGATCTTCGCCCCCAGGCTGGCCAGGTACCGGCAGGTGTTGCTCACGGCGGGGTGCTCGACCTGCGTCGTCACGATCTCGGTGCGCTTGCCGCTCCTGATCAGGTCGTACCACACCGACTGCAGCACCGTGTTGTTCGACTCGGTGGCGCAGCTTGTGATCAGGATGTCGTCATTGTCGCGCGCGTTGATGCCCCGGTAGAGCCGGTCGAAGGCCAGGCGCATGTAGGGGTGCACCTCGGTGCCAAATACATGCAGCGAGTTCGGGTTGCCATACAGCTGGCACCAGAACGGCTCCATCGCCTCTTTCACGCGGGGATCGACGATGGTTGTGGCGTTGTTGTCCAGATAGATTCTGTCCATGCTCCATTCACTATAGACAACAACGAGTGCTCAAGGCAATCCGGGGCGGCCACCGTACCTGCACGGTACTCCGTGCGATTCGGTGGCATTCGGGCGGCCACGGGAGCAGCGCCCGCCGCGGTCCCTTCTCCGCTACTTCAGCTTCTTGCGCAACTTGCGGCCCGTCGGGTGCGGTGCGGCGGGCAGCTGCGCCTGCTGGCGGCGCGCGCGGGCGCTGAGGAAGAGGATCATGATCACCGCCCCGGCGATCATCAGCACGTTCAGGATCTGGCCGGTGGTGAAGTTGAAAAGGCTGAACTGGGAGTAGAAGTTCGCAAGCGGCTGAAGCACGATGGGATACCCGTACCCGCCCGGCCCCAGGCCCTTGTCGGGCTGCCGGGTGTACTCGATGAGGAAGCGGAACACCGCGTAGCCGATCACGTACATGGCGATCACGAAACCCTTGTACGGCTTGCGCTTGCGCACGATGAACCAGAGGATCAGCCACAGCACCAGCCCCTCGAACAGCCCTTCGTACAGCTGCGAGGGGTGACGCGGAAGATTCACCATCCCCGATGCGGGAAGCGGCAAGCCGACCGAGGCCGCGTAGTCCTTCACCCAGGGGTCGGTCAGGGGAAAGCCTTCCGCGCGCGGGAACACCATGCCCCACGGGACCCGGGTGATCCGGCCGTACAGCTCGGCGTTGATGAAGTTGCCCAAGCGCCCGAAGGTGTACCCCAGGGGGATCGACGCCACCAGCATGTCTCCCCACTCCAGCGCGTCGAGCTTCTTCACCTTCAGGAACGTGATGATCGCGATGCTCGCTCCCACAAGGCCCCCGTGGTAGGACATGCCGGCAATGCCGGTGAGCCTGATTTTCCCGTCCACCACTGAAAAGGGCAGGATGATCTGCAGGGGATGCTGGAAGTAGTAGCCGCTGGGATCATAGATGGTCACGGCGAACGCGCGGGCGCCCACGAGCAGCCCGATGATGGCCCAGAAAAACATGTCGAGCACGACGTCCTTGGCCACCGTGATCTGCCGTTGGCGCAGCTGGTAGGTGAACAGCAGGTAGGTGACGGCAAAGGCGACCAGGTACATGAGCCCGTACCAGCGGATGGGGAGGTAGGGGATGATTTCGGGCCGGATCCAGGTGGGGTAATTTATGTATGCGAGCATGACGCTTCCTCCTGCTCAGATCTTCTCCACGATCTTCCCCAGCTGGGGGTCGAAGCGCAGTGTGATCATCTTCTTTTCCGTCCTGCTTTCATAGCGGCGGCCGTGGCACTCGAGGATGACGCCGGGGAAAAGGGTGCCGCGCACCACGATCTCCGACGGCACGTGCTCGTCGTACTTGTCGTGCAGCGCGATGAGGCGCAGCTTGCGCTGCTCCATCGTCTTCATGGCCATCAGCTTCTGCGCGCGCACGCGCGCCAGCGACGCCGCTTCCTTCGACTGCGCGCCTGCCGCCCCCGCGGGCACCCCGGCGGCCTCCACCTGCTTCTGCAGGCGGACCATGACCGCGTCCAGGTCGGCCACTTTAGCCGCCAGCGCGTCGATCTCGCGCTCCTCGCGCTCGATCTGGTCCTTCACCAGGAAATCCTGCCCGAATGTCACGATGGTGTGAGCGCCCCCGGGCGTGCCGATATTCTGCAGCACGGCGCCCCGACTGACACGCACTTCCCCACCCACCAGGCTGCCTTTTTCCGAATCCAGCACGAGCTTGCCGTTGGCCTTGATCTGGCAGCGCACGCAGGGCCCCCGCAAGTGCACGTCGCCGATGGCCAGGAGCACCGCCTGCTCGGCAAAAACGCTTTCGATGTCCCTGCGGCTCCTGAGGATGGCCTTGCCCTCCCCCTTGATGCCCTGCCCGATACTGATGGTCCCTCCCGCGGAGAGCAGCGCCGCCTCCACTGCTTCCCCGATGAACAATACCCCTCCGGCGACAATGGTGAACCCCGAGCGCACCGAGCCGCTCACGTGGACATTCCCCGGGAAGTTCACATTGCCCGTGGTCATGTCGACGTTGCCGCTGATGCTGTGCACCTCCATGATGGAGAGCACCCCGCCGTCCTGCACGAGCTCCCCCGAGCGCTCCGCCAGGAAACGGACGCTCCCGTCCGTCTGCAGCTCTTCCCGCACGCCCTTGCCCGCCTGCAGGGTCTCGTGCGATTCGGGGGGAAGGCTCACCGGAGCTCCGCACACGTCCCAGCCGTCCTCGACGGACGGGTCCCGCGGCCGCACCGTGGCAATGAGGTCCTTCTCCTTCACCCGGGTGATCCTGTCCTGCGCGCGGAAATCCGCGCGCCCGTCCTTGCGCAGGGATACCGCCTTCCCCGAGGCAAGGTGGACGTGGAACTCGATCCGCTTCTGCGGGTCGGCCTGGGGGGGCTTTCCCTCGGCAACAAGGTGATCGATCAGCGGCTCCCCGCGTGTGATGCTGTCCAGCGCCGCGCGCAGGCGCTCCTCGTTGATGCCGCGCACCACGTGCGCCTGCTGCAGCCGCGCGCGCGCCTCCTCCGCCGAGATGGGCACGCCGTCACCCTCCGCGGGAGAGAAGCTGAGGGTGGCTGTCATGCGGTCGGTGGAAACGGCGACACGCATCTCCGCGTCCTTGTGCGGCCGCACGCGCAGGAGGATAGCGGGGCCGTCGCTGCCTTTTTCCAGGATGCCGCCAGCCGCGGCAACCACCATGTCCCCCTTCAGCTCGACGCCCTCGAACAGGCGCAGGTCGGGCATGCCGGCCTTCCCCAGGGGTATCGCTGCCCCAAAGACGTCCACCCCCGGCGCGCCCCCGGCGGCGCGGACGATCTTCAGCACCTCCGCCCGGGGCTTCACCCGCGCCACCGCATCCACGCGATCCACGGGAAACGCGGTGAGGGACACGAGGTCAGCAAGCTTGCCGGTATTTGCCCTGGCCGCCGAGCGGATCTTTTCAGACTCTGCCGCGGGGAGGAAGAGCGCCCGCCATTCGATCTTTGCATCAGCACCCGCCTTCGGGGCCGTGCCGGCAACCAGCAGGTAATCTGCCAGCTCGGTGGCGGTGCCGCGGAAGAATGCCAGGAGATCCTTCTTCACCGTCTCAGGGTTGAACCCCCGGACCTTGCTCGCCCTGATGGCTTCCGCGGCGTGGCCCGGGGTAAGCGGCGTGCCGCCTCCCCTGCCCTTGCGCAGGTACAGGATGGCTTTCAGCTTGTCGGCGGAAATGGTGACCAGCGAGACCCCGTTGACGATCGGGGTGATCGATGCGCGTACCAGCGGGGTCTTGCGCGCGAGGGCCCTGCGGACCATCGCATCGATCTCCTCCGCCGGCAGAAGCGCCTGCGGTCCGAAACCGAGCTTCAACGCCCGCGCCATGATGTCGGCGCTTTCCGGCTGCGGCGCCCCCGGGTCCCCGGGGGTGACCGAGAGAAAGCAGGTGAGCCCGTCCGAGGAGGCGGTTACCTCCAGAGCGTGGTCCCGAAAGGGAACAATGTCGCACCAGTTCGTCCCGCGGCGGAGGAACCCGGTGAGCACGGCGCTCACATCGGCGCCATTGCGCGAGAGCCCGTCGCAGAAGAGGAACCCGTTCGCCTCGGGGCGCGGGGCCGGAATGAGCCTGCCGAAGACGCTCCTGCCCTCCTTGCCCGCCTTGCCGGGCCTCAGATGGGCAACCACGTCCCCGCGGTTGACGAAGCCTGTCTCCGTCACGGTGGCATCGATGGTGACGTCCTCCCGGATTGTCTTTTTCTCGAAGACGACCTCGACTTCCTCCCGGGGGCGCAGGAACGGCAGGGCAGGCTTCTTGAGGACCTTTTTCTCCTGCCTGATTTTTTCCTCGCGCAGACGAAAACCGCGCGCCTGCGGCGCCAGCTCCAGCGCCTGCCGGGCGACGGCGGAGAGCCGGTCGGGAATGGGGCAGGGCTCGAAGGCCACCGTCTCGGGAGTTGCCGGCTGGGGCGGGACCCCCGATGCGGCCACGAAGCTCACCGGGTCGGCGTTCTTGCGCGCCAGGGTGCGCAGCGCCTTGTCGATGGCATCCGCGGAGATACCGGTGCGGACCTTTTTCTCCGAGAGGATGGCCTGCAGGCTCTCCGATGTGATGTCGGCGCCGGCCGGGTCAGGGGTGATGGTAATGCGAACCTCGACGCCCTGCTCGTCGATGTCCAGCTCAAGGTTGCCTTTTATCGGCATGGGAGGACTCTTGCAGATCGTGCGCCGCTCCCGTGATACCGGCGCCCTGCGATCACCGCCAGCATAAACAAAGGCCCCTCATCCGACAAGGGTGAAGACGGCGAGGCCGAGGAACACGACGGCAAGAAGGAGCTTCACGGTTCCCATGTGCCGCTGGAATAACGTGGTGATGCGGCCCGAGCTCACCCCGAGGTAGCTCGCGGCAAAGACCACGAGCAGGGGGGCGATGAAGCAGAGGTTATAGATCAGGAGAAGGCCAATGGCATCTCCCTGGCGGTGCATGCGGACCAGGTAACCGAGGAGCGGGAGGTACACCTGGCCCGTGCAGGCGAACTCGAACAGGGAAACGAGAAAACCGAGCACGAGCGAGCTCCCGATGAGTGTCGCCGTGCGCACGTGGGTCCGCACCGAGGCATGGATCTGTCTCTTCAGCGCCTTCGGGAGCTGCAGCAGCATCTCGGCGGGACGTCCCGCCCTGATGAGGGTGAAGTCATAGATGCTGAGCGCGGCGAAGACCACGAGGGCGGCTACCAGCACCCATCGCAGCAGCAGGGACACGAGGGAGACGACGCTCGCGGCGCGCAGCGCCGTGAAGAACCCCAGGCCCACGGCGAAATAGGTGAGGAACACGGCGAAGGAGAAGAGGGCCCCGATGAGGAGCACCTCCCGCCTGCCCCTGCCCCCCAGCGCGAGGGAGGCCAGGAGAAATATCAGGGTGGTGAAGGCGCACGGGTTGATCCCGTCGATCAGCCCGGCCGCGATGACAGGAAGGAGGGCAAGGCGGTCTCCCGCGGGAGCAGGCTCCGCAGCGGCCGCCGGAGCAGGCCGAGGTGCCGCAGAGACAAGGAGACCCTCCAGGCCGGCGCGGATTTCCGGGTCCCCCTGCAGGAGAGTCTCCCCCATCCGCAGGGCGGGAATTGCGTGGACCTTCTGGCCATGGGCGGAGGCGAACGCGGAAAGCTCCTCGAAGGCGGCGGTGTCCAGAACGTCCCTGCGCTGCATGTCGATCCTGATGCCAAGCTTCTTTTCCAAGCGCGGGATCTCCGTTGAGAGGAACTCTTCGCAGCTGCGGCAGCCGGGGGTGTAATAATAGAAGAGGCTTACCTTCTGGACTGCTGCCGCAGGAGCGGGCTCCTGGCGGCTCCATGCGCCGCGCGAAACACCGCTCTCGGCGGTGCCCGAGGACGGAGCGGCGGCGCGATAGGTCCTGACGACACCCCGAAGCAGGTAGTGCACCGGCTCCGTGCTTGCCGGTGGGTCGGAGCGCACCAGGTATCCCTTGATGGTGATGCCGACGTCATCGACTGAGTCGTAGTCCATCGTGAAAACGGCCCGGCCCCCCGCGGGGATGTCCTGCGCCGCCGGGCTGACCGTGAGGCAGGTGCAGGTCGGGATGAAGCTCACCGTGAGTGCGTGGTTAGTGTGGTTACCAACACTGACGGTGCCCTGGATCCGGTCCCCCTGGCGAATCATGCCGAACTTCCACTCCGGCGGAGAGAAGGTGAGCGCGGGAGCTGCCTGCGCGCCCAGCAACGATGCACAGGAGAGGAAGAGGAGGAGGATGAGAAAACGGACGCCCGGCGGCCTCCGCGCGCTAGTGAAAATCGCGGGCCTCCGTTTCGCCGTACTGCTGCTGTCCGCCCCCTCCGCCCGATGACGCCCCGCCCACATCGTCATCACTCTTCCACGCGAGGAGCACGGCAAGGAACAGGATGTCCAGCGCGAACATGGCCAGGAGGATCGGGCCCAGCGACACGGCCATGGCGCCGAGAGAGAACGCGCGGCTGATGGCCCCGGCGCGCAGGGCACCCGTGACCAGAAGGAGGAGGAAGGAGAAGATCATCACGATCTTGCCCACGCGAAGGAGAGCGATCGTGGGGGCGTATCTCAGGGGAAACAGGGAAAGCATGATGCCGCCGGCAGCGACCACGAGGTTGCCCGCGCCGCCGAAGAGCAGCCAGGGCAGGATCCAGGGTCCCGCTCCCGCCGCCGCGCGGAGAAGGGCCGCCACGAGTGAGATCTGCAGCACGAAACGCACGATCTCCCAGAGCGAACCGGCAAGCAGTAAGGCGCGTCGTGCTTTCATGATCAGCGGCAGTGTAGCCAGTGCGGGAAAGCGCCGTCAAGTCCGCGACGTACCCGACGCGCCCGCGACGCACACTGCGGCCCGTCGCGCTCAGATGCCTGCGCGAGACTTATTTCCGGCGCGATCCGGCGTTAAATGTGTACATTGACAAAGAGGGGCAGGTGCTTAGAATGGTGCCCCTGGGAGTTGTGAATGAAACCCTTCGGCTCACGCGAACGTATCGTCTGGACAGCCCTTACCGTCGTCCTCCTTGCTGGTCTTGCCTTCTTTGCCTTCTCTCCCCGGCTCCTCGCGGGGAGCGCCGAGGACGAGACCCAGGCGTACATCAGCACCATCGGAGACATGTTCCGCTACGTGCGGGACAACTACGTTGATGCCGACAAGGCGCAGCCGAAGGCCCTGTACGAAGGTGCGATGAAGGGCATGTTCGAGGCGCTGGGCGACCCGAACTCCGCCTATCACAACGCCTCCGAGTGGCGGCGGATTTCCGACACGACGACCGGCACCTTCGGCGGCGTCGGGCTGGTGATCGCCAAGGCCGACAAGGAGGGCGCGGAGGTGGTGTCCGCCATCGAAGGCACTCCCGCCTACAAGGCGGGGGTCTCCGCCGGGGACATCATCACGAAGGTGAACGGGGACCCCGTTGCGGAGCTTGCCATCGACGCCATCGTCGACCGGCTCCGCGGGAAGCCGAAGACGGACGTCACCGTGACCATCAAGCGGGGAGACACGATCGAGTTCGACGCCACCCTGACCCGCGACATCATCGAGGTGCCCACCGTCCGCTCCACCATGATGGCGGGCAACATCGGTTACCTGCGCATCGCGGAGTTCACCCCGCAGACGGCGGAGCGCTGCCGCGCTGCAATCCGCTCCTTCACCGACGCCGGCTACACCTCCATGATCCTCGACCTGCGGGGAGACCCGGGAGGACTTCTCAACGCCGCCGTGGATGTGGCGAATCTCTTCATCGACCAGGGGCTGATCGTCCAGCGGAAGAGCGAGCGTGTGGCAAGCGAAAACTTCATGTACTCGGCGCGCAAGAACCGCATGATGGTCGACCCGAAGATCCCCGTCGCGGTCCTGGTGGACCGAGGGTCCGCCTCGGCCTCCGAGATCGTCTCCGGCGCCCTGCGCGATTATCACCGGGCGACCCTCTACGGGGAGAAGACCTACGGCAAGGGCTCCGTGCAGACGGTGGAGGCAATCGGGGACGGCGGCTTCCGCCTGACCACCTCCCGCTACTACCTGCCCTCCGGGGTGACCATCGACAAAGTGGGCATCGAGCCGGACGTGAAAATTGCAGAGCCGCAGCTCTCGGACGCGGAGCAGAAGGCGGTCAACGACCTGCTGAACGGGACCTCGCTGAAGGACTTCGTGAAGGCGAACCCGAAGCCGACGGAGGCGCAGCTGGCCCAGTTCATCGGGGAGCTGCACGCAAAAGGCATTGCGTTGAACGATCGTTATTTGCGGAAGCTGGTGCGCAACCAGGAGAACCGGTCAAACAACAATCCGCCCCTGTACGACCTTGACTTCGACATCGTGCTGCAGGCCGCGGTGAAAGCGCTGGTCGCGCTCGCGACTGGGACAAAGGCTTAGGACGCACGCGCGCGGGTCTGCCCGGGCGTCCGCCCCCGCGCGGGGGCGGGCATCCGGGCGTCCTTCCGCCGCACAGATACAACGACTTTCGGGAGGCAGATGAGACAGTTCCTTCTGCCGCGCTGGTACGCCGGAGAGCCGCGGATCACCCTCGTCGGGGAGGATTTCCACTATCTCGCGCGCGTGCTTCGCATGCGGGAAGGCGGGGAATGCCCCGCGGTTGACGCGCACGGTGCTCGCTACCGCATGCGGCTGCTCCGCGTGGGCCGCTCGGAGTGCGAGATGGAGCTCAGCGCCGAGCACGCCGGCGATGCTCCCCTCCCCGACGCGCCGCAGATAACGCTGCTGCAGTGCTTGCCAAAAGGCAGGAAAATCGATCTCATTGTCCGCCAGGCCACCGAGGCGGGTGTCCTGCGGATCATTCCGCTGTTCAGCGAGAACTCGGTGGTGCGACCAGGCCAGGACGATGCGCGGCGGCAGCGGCTGGTGCGGATCGCACGCGAGGCCCTCCAGCAGAGCGGGAACGCGCGCCTGCCGGAGATCGAGGAGCCGCGGAGTCTCGCCTCGATCGCCGGGGGCGGCGCGGACTGGGGTACCGCCCTGCTGTTTCACGAACAGCCTGTGTCGACTGCGTCGCTGCACCGCCTCCTGGCCCCACGGCCGCGGGCGGTCAGCATGATCATCGGACCCGAGGGGGGCCTGTCGGGCGGGGAGGTCGAGCTGCTCTGCGCGGCCGGCTTCCAGCTGGTGCACCTCGGGGGAAACGTGCTGCGCGTGGAAACCGCCGCGCTGTACGCTCTTGGTGCGGTAAAAACGATACTTCAGGAGAGAGACGAGTGGACACCGGTGCAGTGAAAGTGAAAAGAATCAAGGTTCTCGATGTGCCCGTCGACAGCATTGACCCGGACGTCGCGGGGAAAGTGTTCGAGGAGCTGCTGAACAACGGGCAGCACAACCAGATCGTGTTCCTCTCCCTGCGGGGCCTGCTGCGGGCACGCAATGACCCCGAGTTCCTGCGCTGCCTGCGCGACGCGGCGCTGGTGCTGCCGATATCCCTGGCCGTCGTGCGCGGCGCCCGGTTTCTCGGCTTCCCCGGCGTAAGCCTCTTCAACAGCTTCGAAGGCATCATCCGCATCCTCAGCGTGGTCGAAAAAACCAAGGGCTCCGTCTACATGCTGGGCGGACGCAAGGACGTGCTCGAAGTCGCGGAGGAAAACCTCCGGGGCTCGTTTCACGGGGTGCGCGTCGTCGGCAGGTTCTTCGGGTATTTTCCCAAGCATGCAGAGCCGGACATCGTCACGGCAATAAAGAAGTCCTCGGCGTCACTGGTCCTGGTGGGCACGGGTGTGCCGGGCAAGGACAAGTGGATCCTCAAGCACAGGAAGGAATTGAACCCCGGCATATCGCTGTGGGCTGGCAACTGCTTCGAGGTGTTCGCCGGCAGGGAAAAGCAGGTCTCCAAGAAGCTTCACGCGGCCGGCCTTGGGGTGCTCTCCGGCATCGGCAGAAAGCCATGGCGCTTCTTCGCCATTTTCCCTTATCTCTACTACCTGGTCCTTCTGCTGGGGTACAAGATCTTCAAGCTCTGAAACGGCGGGAGCCCGCGCGCTACCGCACCCGCGCCTGCAGGTACTCCTGGAAATATCTGAAGGTCCTGCCCATCTTGCTCACGATCAGCCTGCCCACTGCCGCGCGAACCGCGGGAATCAAGAGGACATAACCGATGACATCGGTGACGAAGCCGGGGGTCACCAGGAGCACGGCACTCACGAGGATTCCCGCCCCATCGACGAACTCCGCACCGGGGTCCGCCCCAAGGCGGATTTTCGCATTCAGTCTTTCGCGGAGGCGCTGCGCCTGGGAAAGGGCGGCGAGCGCGCCGCCGATCCCGGCCACCGCGGCCAGCGCGAAGGTGAGATAATTGCCTATGAGGTTGCCCAGGTAGATGAACAGGACGATCTCGCCAATGGGAACCAGCGCGTAAGCAAGAAGGAACAGGATGAGCTTGAAAAGATAGTCTCGGTCGAGGAGCTTGAACATCGGTCGTGTGTCGGTCATGGGAGTGGATTCTACCAGAGCACGCGGCTGCTCGTCTGCGGGCCGGCCGCCCCCTGGGTTACGCGGGAAACGGGCGCGCTCGCGCATAGGTACGTTCATGCATGGGCATTCCTCTCCCGCGGAAGACCCGCGGCGCAATGGAATGCGTCAACGTCTCAAGCAGAGGTATCGACCCGCGCACCGACAGTCGAATCTGACAGGGCCTGCTGAACGCCGACTTTCAGGAGCTTGTCGGCAAGCGCCATCGACTGGGCGTTGGAGTCCTTGAGCACCGCGGCCAGCGCATCAAGGGACCTGATCAGATCGACTGCTGATGAGTTTCGTGAAATCCCAGGCAGCATGCTGTATTATCGGCAGACCGATCCGACAACTATATGACCCACCCCCATTTTCCTGTTTTCGCTCTCCTGATTCGAGAAATGGCAAAGCGTAATAAAGATTGACTACGACTGTGATTTGATCTATCTTTGCATAGGCTGTCTATGCATTGTCTCTCTATGCAGCAGCCAAAATACGCACGGCACGGATAGGAGAGACTTCCATGACTTCTCTCGTCGTGTTCCTGGACCATGCCCTGCGGCTCATGTTCCTCCTGGGAGCCGCCTATTTCCTGCTGCTTTCCCTCTCCAACCTCCTCTGGCTGCGGGTGAGCTCCCATCGTCCGCGCATAACCCGGGGTAGAATGGTGTCGGTCCTCGTACCCGCCCGCGACGAGGAAAGGAACATTGCACGGTGCCTGGATTCCCTCCTCGCCCAGACTTACACGAACTACGAGATCGTCGTGCTGGACGACCAGTCCACCGACCGCACCTGGGAGATCCTCCGCGAATACGAGCAGGCGAACCCGGGCAAGGTGCGCGCCGTCAAGGGAGTGCCGCTGTCCGAGAGCGGCTGGTGTGGAAAGCCTCACGCCATGCACCAGCTTTCAAAACACGCGCGCGGGGAGTACCTGCTGTTCACCGATGCCGACACGACCCACGGCCCCGAGAGCGTGGCATGGGCCGTCACGAACATGGAATGGCACAAGGCAGACTGCGTGTCGGGCTTCGTGCTGCAGGAGATGGACACCCTCGGGGAGCAGTGCATCGTGCCGGCGACCTACATCATGTCGGCCATGGTCCTGCCCCTCTGGCTGATCGCGGCGCTGAAGGCGCCCGGGCTCTCTTTCGCCATCGGACAGGTGATCATGTTCCGCCGCCGCGTGTACGAGGCCATCGGCGGGTACGCGAGTGTTGCGGGAGAGATCACCGATGACCTTGCCATTGCGCGGGAGCTGAAGAAGGCGGGCTTCCGCGAGGTCTTCCTCGACATCCGCAGGCACGTGCGCTGCAGGATGTACAACGGCTACCGCGCCTCCTTCAACGGCATGTCAAAGAACATCTACGACCTGGCGCGCCACCGCTCGGTCTTCTTCGCCGCCGCATTCACGATGCTGGTCACCATCGTGGTGCTCCCCCTCGCCCTGCTGCCCATCCAGGTCCTCACGGGCAATCCCGCCATGCAGCTGACGTTCCTCTGCGTGATGATCTTCCTGGTGGCCTGGGCGCTGGTCCTCTACGACCGCGGCATGCGCTGGTGGACGCCCTTCCTGTACCCGGTGCTCTTCGTGCACCTGCTCTACATGGCCTGGTGGAGCTTCGCCCATGCGGCTTCGGGGGAAGGGGTCGTCTGGAAGGGACGCATTGTGCGCTGAAGGAGGCACGGCATGGCCTACACGCGAGGGGCGAACATCATCAACTTTACCCCCGAGTTCCCGCCGTTCACTATCGTGTTCCAATTCGTGCTCGCCGTGGTGCGGCTCATCGACTGGCTGTTCTACCGTATCAGCATCACGGGGAGAGAGAACCTCGCGCAGGCGCAGGCCGCCGTGCTGGTGAGCAACCATACGCTCCTGCTGGACCCCGGTATCATTGCCCACGCCATCAGCCCGTGCCGCACTTACTTCACGATGCTGGAGGACACGGCGCTGATCCCCTTTCTCGGCACCTTCGTGCGGCTGCTCGGCGCCGTCCCCATCCCCGAGAGCCCCGGCGCGCTTCGCACGCTGGACTCGGCGGCCCGGGTCGCTCTGCGCAGGCTGGGGTTCATCCATTTCTTTCCCGAGGGGGAGTGCTATCGGGGGGCGCAGGAACTGCACCCGTTTCACCCGGGCGCATTTCTGCTTGCCTGCCGGCTGAACGTGCCCATCCTGCCCGTCACGACGGTTCTCCACGAGCAGCGCTGGCTGGGCAGAAGGTCATTCCGCCTCTTCGGCAGGACCCTGAGAGTGCCGCCGCGGGTCACCATCATCGTGGGCCGCCCGGTGCAGCCCCAGCCGGATCTCCTTCCCGCGGCCGATGCGCAGGGCAACGGGTTTGCGTTGAAGCGGGCGGCACGGACGCTGAGCCGGCAGGTTCAGGACATCATGCAATCCACGATTGACCGGGCCGGCGGCAGCCGCGCCTTCTACAGGGGCGTCATGCCGCGCCTGGTGAAGCACGACGAAGCCCGGACCGCCCAGGGGGCCGCACGGGTCGGTTGACCCGCCACCGGCGGCGCCCCTGCACTCAGCGAGCGAAGGCGATTCCTGCTCCCACGCTCGCCATCAGCAGGAGAAACCCGCTGATGCCCAGGATACGCGCCAGGATCTGCCCGCCGCGCTCCACGGGGAGCCGCCAGTAGCGCAGGACGCCGAACAGGAGTAAGGCGATCACCACCAGGTACACGGGGACCATCCGCCAGCGCGCCCCCTCGAAGAGGAGGTGCAGGCCGAGTGGCGCCAGGCAGGCGACGGGGAGAAGGTTCGTTCCGCGCGGGATGCGTCCGCCGACTACGGCGAGGGCGAGGGTGAGCTGACCGGCAAACAGGATCGTGAGCGCTTCGAAAAGGTGCATCTCTGGCGTTCCCCCGCAGGCATAGCACGGCGGGGGCATTTGACAAAGACCCGCTCATGGGCTACACTGAGATTGATAATCAGTCGCAGAACATGGAATCAACCGAGCACTTTCGCAGCTTCCTGAAGGAGAATGGTCTCACCTTCACCTCGGCGCGGAAGGCGATCCTCCGCGGCATAGCGGCGGCGGAGGGTCACTTCGACGCTGCCGAGCTGTACGACGCGCTGAAGCGCGGCGGAGAGAAGCTCTCTGCCGCGACAATCTACAGGACGCTGCCTCTGTTCGTGAGAAGCGGCATCATCAGGGAGACGCTGCGCGCCGAGGGGCGCTCCCGCTACGAGCACGCCTGGGGCCACGACCACCACGACCACCTGGAGTGCCTGGGGTGCGGAAAGATCATCGAGTTCAAGGACGACGCGCTTGAATCCCTGCAGGAGAAAGTCTGCAGAAAACACGGCTTCGCGCCGGTCGAGCACCGCCTGGGCATCCGGGGGTACTGCGCGGAATGCAGGAAAAGGTAGGCGGCCCTGGGTAAGCAGAGTCCTGGCAGCAAAATGCGAATGAATCTCATTCACAGAAATGACGACGACTGCGCCGGCCGCGGCGAAACACTGCTCGAGGCCCTTCGTGAGGCGCGGATACCTAACGGGCACGAGCCCCGCTTTCCGACGCCGCATGAACCGCTGCCCGAGGCATCACGCGCACCGACGAAACACATTGCCATAGTCGGGCTGCCCAACAGCGGCAAGAGTCACCTGTTCAACTGTCTCACCGGCGCCTACGACCTGGTTGCCAACTACCCCCTCACGACGATCGAGATCAAGAAGAAGAGCTGCCGGGTCGGCCAGGAAACCTGGGTGGTGGCCGACACCCCGGGACTGCACGGCCTGTACATCCAGTCAGAAGAAGAGATCTCCGTGCGCGAGCTCCTCTTCGGGGAACCGCCCGACCTCATCGTGCAGTGCGTGGATGCCAACCGGTTCAGGGAGTCGCTGGTTCTCACCTCTGACCTGCTCACCCTTGGGATCCCCCTGGTGCTGTTCCTGACTGCCGTGGGAGAGAGCTCCCAGCACGGCGTGCGCCTGGACACGCAGAAACTGTCGCGGGAGCTTGGTCTCCGCGTCGTACAGTCCCCGGCGCCGGGCAAAGGGGTAAGCGAGCTCACCCGCTTCCTGGCGGGCGTTCACAGCCTGCCCCGGGTGCCGCGCTGGGAGGAACCGCTGGAGTCAGCCATCCGGCGCGTGCAGGCAATGCTGCCTCCCGATTGCCGTTCCCCGCGGGCATCAGCCCTCCTGCTGCTGGAGAACGATCCTTCCTTCGCGGGCACCGCGAGAAACGGTCTCGCGGCCGGCCTTGAGACCATCCGCGCAGGCCTTGCCGGCAAGGGTCCGCTGCTGGTGAGCGACCAGCGCAACCATTGGGTCGACGGGGTTGCGGGGGCGGTCACCACCTCGGTGCAGGCCGCCAGGCCCCGCTTCTCTGAGACCTTTGCCAGCATGTGCCGTCATCCCCTGTATGGGCTTCCCATCCTCGTTTTCTTCCTCGGGGTAATCTACCTGATGGTCGTCTACGTCGCGGGGGCGCTGTCGCTCCTGCTGACCACAGCCCTTGCGGACCCTGTCGTTGCGGCCGTGGGGCATTTCCTGCCGCAGGGATTCTGGCGCGACCTCCTGATCGGCCAGCACGGGCTCCTCACCCTGGGGCTTTTCAACTCCCTTACCACGGTGCTGCCCATCCTCTCGGTGTTCTTTCTCGTGTTCGGCCTGCTGGAGGACATCGGGTACCTGCCCAATCTCGCCATCCTGACCCGGCGCGTGTCTGAGAAAATCGGGGTCACCGGCAACGCGATCATCCCGCTGGTGCTCGGGTTCGGATGCAAGACCATGGCCACCATGAGCGCCCGCACCCTCCCCTCGCGGAGGGAAAGACTTATCGTGGTCACCCTGATCGCTTTCGCCATCCCCTGCTCCGCGCAGATGGGCCTCTCCATCGCGATTCTCGGCCAGCACGGCGTGCGCTATTTCATCCTCGCCTTTGCCCTCCTGGGGATTGCCGAGGCAGCCGTCGGGCTCCTGCTCAACCGCCTGCTCCCGCGGGAGGAAAAGGGACAGTTCATCCAGGAGCTGCCGCCCATCCGCATGCCCAGCATTTCCGCGGTGGCAAAAAAGACAGGCTACCGCCTCGTCTGGTTCCTGCGGGAGGCCATCCCCATCTTCCTGATCGCCGCCCTCGCCATGTTCGTCATCGACAGGCTGGGGCTGCTCGCGCTGCTGAAGACCGCCCTGAAGCCGTTCATGACGCACTGGCTCGGCCTGCCGGTGGACATGGTGGACGCGCTGCTCCTGTCATTCGCGCGCAGCGAGGCTGCCGCCGGGTACATCCTGCGCATGTCGCGCGAGGGCGCGCTCAACGGCGCCCAGAGCATC
>JBEKVA010000024.1:0-19940 GCA_049514475.1 Spirochaetia bacterium | reverse complement strand
TGGATGCCGTCTATCGGGATCCGGGACGCGACAAGATCTTCGCCTTCACCGACTACGACACGGCCGTCGGCTTCACGGGAATCGACGGCGCCGCCGTGGTGCATGTACTGGCACGGGACGTCGGAGCCGTCGACTCGATCGCCGCCCGCCTTCCGACCGGCCTCGCGGTTCGCACCTGGCACGACCTGGCAACCTACTACATGCAGGCCAACGCGATGTTCAACGGTTTCCTCGGGGTGATCCGCGCGATCATCCTCCTGGTCACGCTGTTCATCATGGCGAACACGATGAACAGGATCGTCCGGGAGCGAATGAGGGAGTGGGGAACCCTCCGGGCCATGGGAATGCGGAAGCGGAGCATCCTCCTCCTCGTTGTCATGGAGGGCTGTTTCCAGGGGATCGTGGGAGCGGCGCTCGGGATCCTGCTCGGCTTCGGCGTGTCGGAGCTTCTCAACCTGGGCGGAGGGGTACCTGTGCCGTTCGCGCCGGGTGGGCAGCGGGTAGTCGTGAAGATCCTGCTGAGCGGCCAAGCCGTCTGGGGGAACCTCATCCCCGCCGGGTTGTTCGCAGGGGCCGCGGCGTTTCTTCCCGGGCTTCGGGCCGTGCGCCTCACGCCGTCCGAGTGCCTTCGGCAAATATAGGAGGGCAATCATGGAACATCCAGTCAAGACAATCCTGATGGCGCTGAGGAACCTGCTTCGCGGAGGGAGGCGGACCGTCTCCACCCTGCTTGCCATCTCGGTCGGGCTCGTCGGGCTGACCCTGCTCGACGGATACGTCACCTATTCCATGAGGGGCCTGCGGGAAAACGTGATCCATTCCGGCATGGGCCACCTCCAGGTGGTGAAGTCGGCGGCTTTCCTCGATGAAGGCGACACCGACCCGTTCCCCTTCATGCTCGACAACGCCGGCGGCGTGGAGAGGGAGCTTCGAGCGATGCCCGGGGTGAGAGACGTCATCCCCGGCATCTCCTTCACGGCGGTCGCAAGCGCCAACGGGAAAACAGGCACCGTCATGGTGACCGCGCTTCCGATCGAGCAGGCACGCGCAAACCTGAGTGATCGAGGCATTGACCGTGGGAAGGATCTTGCGCCGGGAGAATCGGGAAAGATCCTTGTGGGCAGGGGAGTGGCGCGCAGGCTCGGCCTGGCTCCCGGGGCGCCGGTTTCACTGTTCGCTCTCAGCAAGGGTGGGGGCGTGAACACGCAAACCTATACCATCCAGGGAACGACCGCGACAATCATTGCCGCGCTGGACAACGTCTCGGTGTTCATGGATCTCGGCGACGCACAGTCTCTCATTGGCACCGATGCCGTCCCTCAGCTTATCGTTTTCCTGAAGAATACCTCGGACTCGACGAGAGTGGCGCAGACCCTGCGCGGCGCTTCCCCCGGCTCGATGCTCTCCGGTCTCACCGTCCGTACGTGGGAGGAGCTTTCACCATACTATCGACAGGCAAACTCAGCGTACCAGCTTGTGCTGGCGGTGGCCCGTCTCATCGTCCTGATCGTGGCCCTGTTCTCGATTTCGGGCACCCTCTCCCTTGCCGTCATGGAGCGGCTTCGCGAGATGGGCACCCTGAGAGCCTTTGGGACCCGCCGGCCCCAAATGCTCTTCATGCTGCTCTTCGAGGGCCTGATCCTCGGTATTGGAGGGGCTCTCATCGGCTGCCTGGCGGGCAGCGCGGTCTCCGGCCTCATCAACGCGCTGGGGGGAATCACCATGCCGCCGCAGCCGGGGACCTCGTCCGCCATTCGAATCCTGTT
Organism: Spirochaetia bacterium; assembly: GCA_049514475.1. GTDB lineage: Bacteria > Spirochaetota > Spirochaetia > SZUA-6 > Fen-1364 > Fen-1364. The sequence continues at coordinate 18,174 of JBEKVA010000024.1, read as the reverse complement.
CACGCCGGAAGTCTCCAAGTTCTTCGCAAATGCCGGTTGGGTCCTCGTGGCCTCCGTGGCCGGGGCCCTTTTCCCGGGGATGCTTGCATCCCGCAGACCAATCGCGGACCTGCTCCGCGCACGATAGGAGGTTCCCATGAAGTCAAAGAGGTTTTTCGTGCTGGGCGCTCTCGCGCTGCTTTTCAGCGCTGCAGTCGGACTGCACGCTGAGTCACCCGATGAGCTGCTCGCCCGGGTGGATGACCAGAGGCGTGTCCCTGACTTGAGCATCGTCATGCAGATGACCTCGTTCGACGGGGACAAGCAGGTGGAATCCAACACGCTCTGGGGGTTCATCAAGGGGGTCGGCGCGGAGAACAGGAGCCTGCTCGCGTTTTCAGATCCGGCTTCCGTAAAAGGCCGCAAGGTCCTCATGGACGGGAACATCGTCTACCTCCTGTTTCCCAAGACCACCAACCCCATCCGGCTCTCTCCGCTCCAGGTCATGATGGGGCAGGCCTCCAACGGGGACGTTGTCCGCACAGGCTTCTCCCAGGACTATGACGTTTCCTCCCTGACGGAGACCGACCGGGAGGGCGTTCACTGCTACCTTTTCACTCTGACCGTCAAGGAAAGCCGCAAAGAGGCGTCGTACAGGAAAGTCACCCTGTGGGTGGAGAAAGAGAGCCTGCGCCCCGCGTATGCGGAGTTCTCGACGGGAGACAAGTTGCTCAAGCAGGCCATCTATTCGGATTACAGGACGGCGCTGGGAAAGGACCTTCCTTTCTCAGTCGACATCCATGACGGAGACAACCCGCAGAAGCACACCGTCATTGTCAATCTGAAAGTAGGGAAGAAGGCGGTCCCGGAGACTGTCTTCCGCCGTGACTACCTGGCGTCATGGGTGCCGGAGCAGCCTCGATGAAGAGGATCCTCTTCCCCGTGGCACTGTCCCTGATGTTCCTGGCGCTTCCCGGGTGGCTTTCCGCCTGGGAAGCCCAGGCTCTCCTGGATGTCCTTCCCACCGCGGCGCTCGTGCAGACCGGCCCGGCAGCTCCGTGGATGCAGTCAGAAACGACGGAGCTGACCGCCCAGGCCGCGCTGTCGCACACTCAATCGCTCCTGGAAGGACTGTCCCTTTCCGGGACGGTCTGGGGCATGGCGGACAGCCTCCCTTCGCAGTCCCCCCTGTCTACGCCGCCGGCAAAGATCGATCTGGAGAGCAGGCTCCTCGAGCTGAAGCTCGTCTGGGAGGCGATTCCCGGGACCTTCATCTGGGACTTCGGCAAGAAAGTGATCCACCCTTCCTCCGGCTTCTTCCGGACACCGCTCAACGTGATCTCCCACGGCGCGTTGGGAAATACGGCCAACCTCTCCGGCTCCGCGGTCGGGACGTGGGAGGAGGGATGGGTGGGAACTGACCTCACGCTCCTGGTCGGAAGTCTCACAATCGCCAACTTCTTTTCCCCGCGTATGGAGTGGGGCTCGGACGCGGACCGGGCTCTCCAATACGTAAGCACGCCCCAGGCTGACTACCAGGACCTGACCCAGATCGACCTCCGTATCGGGGACGCCGACGTCAGGCTCCTTGGGCTTCTCTCCACGGGCGGACCGGGGAGCGCCGATCCCGCGCTGCACTTTACCGCGGGAGCGGGCCTGGATACCAATATCGGGGACGCCATCACGGTGCGGGCGGAAATCTCCGCGGCCGATTCCCAGGACCGCGTCGTGGTGACCGACGATCAGCTTTTCACTACGGCCGTGCAGGCGGTGAGCTGGGCGCCGCGCGCCCTGGCGGGATTCACCTGGACCAACAGGGACCAGCTCTCCGTCATGGCGGAGTACTACTACAACGGAGTGGGGTTCTTCGGAAACGACTACGCCACGGTCATCAGATACTCGCAGAATCTCAGAAACAGCGCCGGGGTGTCTGCTCCCGATGTGCTGGACCAGTTCGGTATTTTCTCCGCAGGGCAGCACTACGGCTTTGTTCGGGTGTCGGGAAAGATCGATGACACGTTGAGCGCCGCGGGATGGACGGAAGTCAACCTCCAGGATCTCTCCGGCCTGACCGGCATCGTCCTGACCCTCAGCTACGACAAGTGGAACGTGAATGGTTCCCTCATGGATGCGTGGGGCGGAGGCGGCACGGAAGCCGGCCTTTCGCCGCTCCTTTGGAGGGTGGACCTGGAGGTGAGCCTGTTTCTCTGAGCACGCATGGAGCGAGGGTCTCCATGCTCACTGTTTTTCTTTCTTCGAGCTTTCTTCGAAAGCCTTTACGGCGGCGTCATAGACCTTTGTGACCTCTGCTGCCATCTGCTCAGTCCGTCCGGCCGCGGCCAACTTGTCGGATTCGACCAGCTTCAAAGCGAGGGGTGCCTCGTCGTTATTCGAGAGAGACGCAACGGCATGGTCGGCCAGCAGGCGCCGCTCGGCGAGCCGGCTGAGATTCAGGTATGGGAGATTGTCGTACCACTGGAGGCGCTCCTCGAGGCTCGCAAACGGTGTGCGCTTCCCCGCCATCCCGGCGAGCTCGCCTCCAAGCTGGCCAGCCTTCTGCATGCAGGCATCGAAGTTGAATCGGGTGACGGGCAGCGGCTCCAGCGCCCTCATCTGCATGACCTGAAAAAACTGGTATACCGGGCGCAGCCCCGTCACCAGCCCATTGCCGGTCCCCCCGGCAACGCCGATCCCGAAGACAGGAAGTCCCTGGAGAGGGGCAGAGCGGGCGAAGACGCGAAACATCTTGAGGAAGAAGTAACGGACCATTCCACTCGTGTCCCACCAGTAGATGGGGGTTCCGAGGATAAGAGCGCCACTGGAAAGTACCTTGTCGCTCAGGTACTCGAAGGCGGCGTCCTTATAGCTGCACTTCTTTTCAGAAGCGCAGACCCAGGGGAGGCAATCCTTGCACGCGAAAAGGACGTGATCCGCCATCTGGATCAATTCGGTGGCCGCTCCTGCCTGCGCGGCGCCCCTGAGCGCTGCCATTACCAGTTGATTCGTCCGCCCTTCCTTGTTCGGGCTTCCCACGATTCCTATGACCGTTCCTCTTGCTTTCATTTGTCTGCCTCAGAGAATGGATGATCCAGAATAACGCAGCCCGGGGGCGCGATACAATCCTGCGCTGCAGGGTCACTGTCCTGCAGGCCGCAGCGTGGGTCTGTCTTTCCGCAGGCGTCTCCGACCAAAGACCTGGTCCAGTCTCCGCCTTCGGCAGGGCCGCAAAACCCCTCCTCCGAGCGATGCGCGCAGGCCGCCCTCCGTGCATTTCATTGGATGCACAAAGTGCAGAAGGAAAACATGAAAACAATAAAGATGGAAGAGAAGGCCGCCAGGAAAACCAGGACTCAAATCGGGCAAACGGAAGAACATTGAGTATACAACCCTGAAAGCGCTGACACTCGCTTTGGGGTACCAGATCGAGTTTAAGAGGAAGTAATCTGCGAGAGGGCAAATATTTTCGAGATGGGCACGACCAAAAATTGGCTTGATGCGATTCATGGCCATCGTAGAATTAGGGTCGGAGACCGTGGCACCGGGGCGGTGACCACGTGTGAAGGTCTATGGATTGTCCAGTATCTCTCGCACCTTTGTAAGGAGTTCACTCGAGTCGAAAGGCTTTTGTATGAAGTTCACACCCGGCTCAAATGCCCCATTATGAGAAAGAACATCCGAGGTATACCCCGAGACATACAACACCTTCAAATGTGGTGATAATTTCTGAAGCGTACGTGCAAGCTCTTTCCCGTTCATTCGTGGCAACACGACATCAGTAACCAAAAGCTCAATCGAACTGCTGTACACCGCTGCCTCTGACAAGACCTCCTCAGCACTGGATGCCTCAGTGACTGCATACCCTGCCTTCTCGAGTATGATTTTTGCCATATTGCGAACTGACGGATCATCGTCAACGAGGAGTAGTTGTTCTGTCCCTTTCGCGGCAGACGTGCCCTGCAGTGCGCTAAGGGGTGGGTCAGCTTCTTTGAGAGTCAACGGGAGATAAATTGCAAATGTCGTTCCTTTGCCCAACTCGCTATGACATGAGATGTAACCTTCGCTCTGCTTTACAATTCCATACACCGTTGAGAGTCCTAAACCGGTTCCTTTCCCTCGCGCCTTGGTTGTAAAGAACGGCTCATAGATGTGAGAAAGGGTTTCTTGGTCCATTCCGCTTCCTGTGTCGCTAACGGCGATACACACATAATGCCCTTTTTTCGCTCCCGGGTGATCGCGAAGGTAGGCCTCGCCAAATGTGCAATTTGAAGTTTCTATGGTGAGCTCTCCACCCGAGGGCATGACGTCGCGTGCGTTGATCGCCAAGTTCATCAAAATCCGTTCTATCTGACTAGGATCGGCCAGAAAGTTTCCCGTTTTGGAATCGATCAAGGTTCGTAATTCAACTTTCTCACCAACGACCCGTTCCAGCATCGTCTGGGCCGAGCGAATAAAGGACTTTGCATCGACTGCGCGGAGTCGAAGAGCCTGTTTGCGACTGAATGAAAGAAGTTGCTGGGTGAGCTCCGCTGCCTTGCGGGCCGCTTTCGTCATTTCCAATAGAAGCAAATGGTTCTCCTCACTCAGTCTTTCCTTGAGGAGGATCTCGCCGTAGCCTGTGATTACTTGAATGATGTTGTTGAAATCGTGCGCGACACCTCCGGTCAGTTGACCGACTGCCTCCATCTTTTGCGCCTGCGCGAACTGCTGTTCGAGGTTCTTTCTTTCGGTAACGTCGGAGGAAAAGTACAAGACCGCAGATCGTCCCTCCCATTCGATGCGCTGCCCGATAGTTTCCACCCAGAGCACTTTTCCTTGCTTGCTCACATAGCGGAAAATGCTCTTCGCTGCAACTCCTCCTTCAGCGCGAGAAGCGTAAATCATCATCGCTTCGGCTAAGTCTTCGTCGTTAAGAAGCGCCTCCAGGGATATTCCTTGCATCTCTTGAGGTGAGTAGCCGAATATTTCGGGGAGGTGGGAATTGAAGAAAATCACTTTCCCCTTCTCGACGACGCTGATGGCCTCAGGAGCGACTTCGATGAGATTTCGGTATTTACTCTCGGCCCTGCGGAACTTCTCTTCACTTTCCCGCAACGCATCCACGGCCCGCTTACGTTCGGAGATGTCGGAAGAGAAGAATAATACAGCCGGCTTCCCTTCCCATTCGATCCGTTGGCCGATAGTTTCCACCCAAAGAGTTTTCCCGTTCTTGGTCAGAATACGAAGTGTGCTCTTTGGCAATAGCTGGCCTTCAGACCGTGCGGTGTACAGCTGCCACGCGCTCTCAAAGTCTTCCGCGTGAAGAATTGACTTTATCGGCATCTCCATCAGCTCTTCGCGCGAATAGCTTAACATTTCGGGCACAAGATCGTTGAAAAACATTAGATTTCCATTTCTCACTATAAAGATAGGCAACGGAGCAGCTTCAATGAGGTTTCTGTACTGTATCTCTGAGGCATAAAGAAGATCCCTCGATAGCTTGATCTCCTCACGACTCTGGTCCTCTCTCCGCCTCATGTTGCTCACGATGAACACGCACACTGCATAGCTCACGTATTCAAAGAGAAGTAAGAAGGCAGCATAAGTGGTACCAAAGCGGAACATCACTTGCCTGCCGCTGCCTGCAACAAGCCAGATTACCGCGTTCAGGCCTACGCCTATTCCCGCCGCCACCAAGCCACGCTTTCTGCCTAAAAGCCATGTGATTGTATACAACGGGTAGGCGAAAAACAGCCCGCCAAGCCCGATCGGAGAGACAAAATGCGCGGCCAATGGGGCTCCGACAAGATAGCAAAGAGATGAGATGACTATGTGCCAGCGAGCTGATATCCGTTGATTCATTCCTTAACCTTTCCTAAAGTCGCAAAAGGGCATTCGGAACGATACTCAGGAGGCCTTGCCGATTGGCCTTTTGGGGGGCTTTACCACTCTATTGAACTTTTCGGCAACTCCTGCTTTCGTTGAGACCGAAAAAGGATCTCCAGCTCCAGCCAGAAATATACCGGCGGACACATGTTAGGCGCTGCGCGGCGCGTTAGGACTTTAAAGAATATAAGGGAGTCTCAAACGGAATCAAAGTCGTGACGTGACCCGCTCAGCTGCGTGGTGGCAAAGCATGTCCTGCATGTCGGGGGGATCTCGCAGAGCGATAGAATATCAGGTTCCCCTTGAGTCCCCAATGCCGTGATGCTATTCCCCCATTCTGCCCCTCCTTGGGGTGGGCAGAATTGCTGGAATCGATGTGGCCATAATTTCCGGAACCCGCAACGAAAGATAGTTGCCCACAAAGGGACGCTACGAGATACCACCCGTAATGGCATGTGCTAATTGCTCGGGTAAACCCTGATCTCGAAAAGATTATAACGCTTTTGAAAGCGTATGTTGACATGATGGATTGGAACAAATACCGTGACCCTAAAGACAGTTACAAGGACGTGGCCGACATCACGAAGAAGAGAATGGGAGAGGTCACATGAAGCTTAACCGCCTCTATTTCGTGAAGTGTAGGTTTGTTGTTGGGTGATGGCGATCATTTGAAATGTAAGTAGAATCTGTCCCTAGAGACGGGCAAAGTAAATTGGAGTAGGGCCATGGGTAGAATGCTTATAATATCGTGTTTGTTGACTATTTGTGCGAGCGCATTTGCCCTAGACATCGAACCTGAAACAGTGATTTTGCCAAAGTCAGATGGCGAGACAATAATAAAGGCACTGAAGGAATGGGAGCAGGATTCAAAGAACGAAAAGCTGAACGTAACCAGTAGCTATAGAACCGAGCAGAAGCAGGCTGAATTGATGGCGGGTTTGGACGCTACGACGCTGCGCAACTGGTATTTTGCTAGGGATGAGAAGGGTTCGAAAATTACGCCAAAGTACATCTCGGATATGATCAAGGCTCAAAGCGAACAACTTAAGCAGGACGATCTTGTTAAGCGGTTTGCAAATTATATCCACCGCACAATAGCAAAGAAAGAGGGATTTGTCTCCCACCACTTGACTGGTGACGCAGTGGATATAAGGCCGCCAAAGCCTAAGAGAGCTCGAGCCGCACTGAGGGAATTTCTGCATTCAAAAGGGATTACCGTGAAGGACGAGACGGTAGATAATAACAATTGTTGGCATTTACAACTTGCAATTACGAAACCTGTTAAGAGCCCGCTTCCTCCAGTGTTCCTTTCTGAACCCGAGAAGATTGCCTCCTCACCTATAGCGACCAACCGAGAATCCGGTGTGTCCATGAGCATGAAGGTGCAGGCCGGATCATTCGGTCAAAGCGAAGCGGACTCGGCTACTAAATTGCGAGGCATGGTCGTAGGCGAGCGGCCAGATTCTGATGAGTTGAGCTGGCCGATTGAGGAGGGGGGCGATGACAGTGAGTAATCAGAGCAAAGCAGCCTCGCGAGTTGGAATTCGGTTCCTTGCTGCGAGCATGAGCCTTGCTGTTGTCCTGGGTTGTCAAAGCTATCACGGTGGAGTCGCCGAAAACGCGAATGGTAGTGCTTCTTCATCAGTAGGCTTGAACGGAGGGAAGGTCGAAAAAGAAAACAGAGTTGTTCATCCCTCTTTGGTAGAGACAAGAAGGTGCCTTTCAATGAGGGTACTGGCAGAACAAGCCATGTCTGATCCTCACAATGGACTCGTGAGGACCCTTGCAGGCATTGGATGGCTTGAAGGATATATTATTGACGAGACAAATCACGACATCATTCTTGTAGGACGAACCTCGAAGAACTGGCCGTCTCTATCCTTGGACGACCTGGTAGTTAACATCCGGAATGTCTGGAATCAAGATACCTTCCCTGTTGTCTCGCTTGATCCACAACGCGAGGATATCCTTCGGATAAACGAGATCATCTCACAGACTAGGGCCAATATCAGCGAAGAAGAAATGCTGAGAGTATCAAAGAAGATTAGAGACGCCTGGGGGCCACAGCAAGTTACCGTTCAAGGAATACCTAGAAACTCTCGCGATGCTCACATAATGATAGATGCAGATTACCACATGAAAAAGCTGTCACAGGGACTGATTGCGCTCAATGGCATATCGTCATCTCTAGACCTCGCAATTGAGGATGCACGGCATCAGCTGGAATTAAAGGGAACGTTGTCTGCTCCGGGGATGTCGATGTCTAGGGAATGGTTCCATATAGGTGAGAATGAGCCTACCTTCATATTTGATAAAGGTGTTCTTCTGCTTGAAAAATGTTCTGTTGTAGTGCTTACAGAACAACAGAGGGTTGCCGCCGATGGAACGTTGTCTGATTCAGGTACTGAAGATCCGTACGCAAAAGCTTTTGCTAAACAAGTCTCAACAGATTTCCAGCAAGAAGCATGTGTCGTTCCCGCTTACGCAGACCTCGAAAACCTGTTTAGACTGAGTGCGGTACTCCGAGGCTTGCATTTTCGAAAGGATACTGAACAAGCCGGCATGGATTTTCACTCTCTTTGGAATGATTATAAGTATCAATCAGAGTCATCCATGCCATTGTCTATGCCAGGCCTCACAAATTATAAACAAGAATATGTCAAAACATCGAAAGGTGACCAAGTTAATCAATATCGGCTCTTCCCGATGGTCTTTGGAGGGGTCAGCATGGATATTCCAATTGGGCCGGCGCAATTTAGGTCGAATAGCATTGAGGATCTAGTAGGTCTTCGACAAATCGTTATCGAAAAAAGGCCCACTCAGACCAGTTTATGGTGGGAGATGCCAGCTGCATCCTTAGATAATTCTATGTCTAAGAAGAATCAACCAGCAACAAATAGGCCTACAAATGTCATGACACCTACGCAGGCTAACGTTTTCTTTGAACTAGTCAGAACAGGAACTCCCCAGCAGGTACAGCAGGCAATAAATGTGGGTGCTGACGTGAATGCTCGAGACAAGGAAGGAGAGACGCCACTTATTGTAGCTGCTGCCCACAACGGGAATCCAGAAGTTATTACCAACTTATTGAAAGCCGGTGCGGATGTGAATGCGCAGGAAAGTACATTTGGTGCAACCGCAATTCTAATTGCCGCCGGTTACAATAATCTAGATGTAATTAACGTGCTTCTAAAAGCGGGCGCCGATATAAACGCTAAAAGCTCGCTTGGATTTACGCCTTTGATGTTCGCGGCTGAGTTCAATACGAATCCAGAGGTGATTAATGTGTTGCTAAAGGCCGGCGCAAACGCAAAAGTAAGGCAGCCTTCAGGCAAAACAGCCTTAGATTTCGCGCTGTCAAATGAAAAGTTAAAAGGTTCCGATGCCATTCGAATTCTTAGCGCTGCTACAGGTCCAGTTCAAAAGAAGCCTGATGAAGAAACTGGAAATAGCCTACTTCCACAATTCGATCAAGAACTAAATGGTGCCAACCCAGTGCGAGTGCAGAATCCAAACGACTTTGCTATTGAAGTAGGCGTCCGATCGGGAGCAAGGGGAAAGAACTTCCGCGTTGCTGCTTACGGCATTCAAACGATATATGTTCCCGATGGGAAATACGACATATACTTTGTTTACTCCAACCAGCCAGATGCGCTGTATCAAGGAGATTCCTTCACGTTGAATAGAACTGGTGTTGAAATCAAGGTGGTCAAAGCGATAAACGGTAATTACGACATTCATCGCGTGAAGTGAAATGAATCCTGTTTTTGGATATTAAGACGTGGATTGCACAACCGGCGTTTGAATTATGCAGCAGGGAAGTTGATGTTTTGGAGGGAATTGAGTGAAAAAGAAAATGCTGTTTGCGGCAGTTCTGGGGACCATTGCTACTTTGACCTCACACGCACAGACGACGGATCTATTTTCCGTCGTAAGAACTGGAACACCAACAGATGTTCAATCATTAATTGAAAAAGGTGCAAAAGTAGATATCCGAAACATTGTCGAGGACACTCCACTGATATGGGCAGCTGAATACAACCAGAATCCAGACGTGATCGGCGTGCTGCTGAAGGCCGGCGCAGACGTGAATGCGCAAGACCTTCTTGGAAATGTCGCATTAATGCTAGCTGCAGAGTACAATAAAAATCCAGAGGTGATCTCCACATTGATTATGGCGGGAGCCAATGTGAATGGGAAGTATGGGACTTTTACCCACGCGACGCCGCTCATTGGCGCCGCAATGAATAACCCAAATCCAAGGGTCATCAGCACACTCCTTAGGGCCGGGGCAGATCTTAATGCTTCTGAAGACGACGGAATGACGGCGCTAATGGCAGCAGCATCAACTAACTCGAACGTCGAGGTAATAAATGTGTTGTTGAGGGCTGGCGCAGATGTCAACGTGCGTAGCAAGGATGGAGGGACATCGTTGTTCTTCGCTGCAGCCAACAATCCTAATTATGAAGTGATTAACATCCTCCTAAAGGAGGGCCAGGATATAAACGGAAGAAACCAAAAAGGCATGACCCCGCTGATGGCCGCAGCTATCAAGAACATTAATGAAGCGGTGATTCGAACACTACTGAAGGCAGGAGCGGACATCAACGCTAGAAGTAATGATGGCGGCACAGCGCTGTTGTATGCCGCTGGATGGAACAAGAACCCGAAGACGATTAGCACTCTTTTGGCAGCTGGAGCTGACATAAATACTCGAAGTAATGAAGGCTACACCGCACTAATGCTCTCAGCAAAGTATAATGTAAATTTTGAAGTCACTACTCTGCTGCTTCAGGCTGGGGCAAAAATAAATGAACAGAACAGGGATGGTGCGAGCGCCTTGATGCTTTCAGGATTAAATGAAAACCCAGAGGTAACCAAGAGGCTATTAAAGGCTGGAGCGGACATGAAGGCGAGGGACAACACTGGCTGGACCCCTTTGATGTGGGCAGCCAGGTACAGTCTGAAACCTGAGGTGATATCTGTACTGCTGAAGGCTGGAGCAGAAATAAGGGACCAGAACAAGAGCGGTTCAACGCCGTTGATGCTTGCCGGAAGCAACGAAAAGTCCGAGGCGATTACAGTTCTTCTAAAGGCAGGATCGGACATAAAGGCGAGGGACAACAGCGGCTGGACCCCTTTGATGTGGGCCGCCAGATACAGCCCGAATGCTGCAGCGATCACCTTGCTTTTGGAGGCTGGAGCGGACATAAAAGATCAATTGAAGGATGGTACGACTCCGCTGATGCTTGCGGGCAAGAACGAGAAGCTTGAAGTGACCGCTCGGCTGTTAAAGGCTGGAGCAGATGTCAGGGCAAAGAATAATGAGGGCTGGACCCCTCTGATGTGGGCTGCCAGATTCAATCCGAATCCTGAGGTGATATCCCTGCTGCTGAAGGCTGGAGCAGACATGAGGGATCAGAACAAGAACGGCACGACCCCGCTGATGCTTGCCGGAAGCAACGAAAAGTCCGAAGCGATTACTGTTCTCCTTAAGGCTGGAGCGGACATAAAGGCGAGGGACAACACTGGCTGGACCCCTCTGATGTGGGCCGCCAGATACAGCCCGAATGTTGCAGCGATCACCTTGCTTTTGGAGGCTGGAGCGGACATTATGGATCAGAGTAACGAGGGCTGGACCCCACTGATGCTCGCCGCAAGGTACAACCCAAAGTCTGAGATAATCACCATGCTCCTCAAGGCTGGTTCGGACATAAGGAAACAGAATAAAGATGGCGGAACTCCTCTGATGCTTGCCTCTGGGGAGAATCAAAATCCCGAGGTGATCGCAACCCTCCTTCTATCTGGAGCTGATAGTAGAGATATTAACAAAAATGGTATGACTTCTTTAATGTTTGCTGCTGCCTACAACAAAAATCCGGAGGTGACTCGGACGCTTCTCATGGCGGGAGCAGAAATCAAGGCGCAAGACAAGGATGGGTGGAGCCCACTCATGTGGGCCTCCGTCAACAACCCGAATCCTGAGGTGATATCCCTGCTGCTGAAGGCTGGAGGAAACATAAGCGATCAGAACAAAAATGGCACGACTCCGCTGATGCTTGCCGGACACAACGTAAACCCCGATGTAGCTAGCGTCCTCTTAAAGGCCGGAGCGGACATTAAGGCAAGGAATAGCGATGGTTGGAGTTCGCTGATGTGGGCCGCCAGATACAGCTCGAATCCTGAGGAGATATCCTTGCTGCTGAAGGCTGGAGCGGATATAAATGATCAGAGTAATGATGGCTGGACTTCGCTAATGATTGCCGCAAAATACAACACGAAACCTGAAGTGGTCGTTCTGCTCCTGCGAGCTGGTGCGGACTCGAGGGCCAAGAGTCGTGCCGGAAAAGCGGCCTTTGATTATGCACAGGAAAATGTGAACCTAAAAGGCAGCGACGCTCTTAAGCAGCTCGAAGAAGCGTCGAAGTAGGTCCGAGGCTCCGATCATTCGCCACAGTCCAGCCAGGGCGCAGCGTTTCTGGTTGCGGGCAGGGCGTGTTATGCTAAGCAATCAACGCTCATAAGGAGTAAATCAATGAAAGCATAATTCTACCTTGGTCTTCTGGTCTTTTTCTGAGTGTCTTGTTTCTATTCGGCTGTGCAACCACGTTCACTGCATTATACGATGCTCGACTCGATCCGCCGCAAAACAATTGACCATGCTGAAGACAGTCAATGGGGGAAGGGCTGAGCTAAGCGCTAGGAAGGCGGCTCCGGCCACGTTCCCTATGATGATAGCGATGACCGAATATTGTATGGATAAGCCGAAAGCGATTCCCAGGAATCCCGTGAACCAGGTCACGATGTTCAGGTTGATGGCGAACCAGATCGAGAACATCTGCCGGCTCTTGCCGTAGCGCTCGGCCTGAGGGATGGGCTCTACGCCGAAAGGCTCGACTTCCAGAACTCTCTTACTGTAAACACTGCTGCAGAGATGTGACCCTTTACCTGGGAAAGCTCGATAGACAGCCAAGATTCTGATATACTCAAACCCATGTTTGCTACGTTCCATTCCTTGGCACAAATCACCAGCGTTTTCCTATTTCCGGGGGCCGAGGCGATCCGGAAATCTCGCTCATAGAAGATATATAATGAGAATCCGCCTGGGGACACGCTCATCGCGGCTTGCACTGTGGCAGGCGAACACAGTGGCCGCACTCCTCGTGGGTCTCGGCGTCGAGTGCGAGATTGTGCCGATCGAAACCCGCGGGGACGACGTCGCCGACCGCCCCCTGCCGGAAATCGGCGGTGACGGAGTCTTCACTGAACGCATCGAACGTGCGCTGCGCGCCGCGGAAATCGACATCGCCGTCCATTCGCTCAAGGATTTGCCCGTGGTGGACCCCGACGAGCTGTGCGTCGGAGCGGTTCTCGGCCGTGAGGAGGTCAGAGAGGTCCTCGTATCGCGGGAAGGACGGAGCCTCGCGGCGCTGCCATTCGGCGCGACGGTCGGGTCCAGCAGTACTCGCCGGCAGGCCCAGCTGCTCGCCATACGCAGGGACTTGGTCGTTCGTCCCATCAGGGGGAACGTGGAGACGCGGATCAGGAAGGTCGAATCCGGCGAATATGATGCGACCCTCCTTGCCGGCGCAGGTGTCCTTCGGCTCGGGCTTACCGGCAAGATTGCCCAGTGGATGGATCTTTCCGAACTTCTCCCGGCTCCCGGGCAGGGTGCGCTCGCGGTGCAGTGTCGGACCGCGGATCGCGCCACGCGAGGCGCGCTTGCGAGGATCGACGAACCCGCCCTGCATGTCGAGACGGACGCGGAACGCGGTTTCCTGCGCGCCCTTGGCGGGGGCTGCTCGGCGCCGGTCGGGGCGTTCGCGCAGACACGCGGTCCCCGCCTGCGGCTGCGCGGCAGGATCTCCGCCCTGGACGGAAGCCGATCGGTGGATGTGGAGGACGAGGGCGAGGATCACGCTGCGCTGGTCGCGGAGCTCGCCGCCAGGGCGCTTCGCGAAGGAGCAGCCGACCTGATCGCCTTTGCGGCCAAGCACACGGCTTCGCACCTGCTGGCAGGCCCCCTGGGCGGGCTGCGCGTCCTCGTCACCCGGGGGCGCGAGCAGGCCGGCGAGTTGTGCGCGTGGCTCGCCGCGACCGGCGCAGTGCCCGTCGCGGTGCCCCTGATCGGAATTGCTCCGTTGGAGGACACGCGCGATCTCGACGCGGCCATCGAGAGGCTCGCGTCCTATCACTGGCTTGTCTTCGCGAGCGCGAACGGGGTGAAGTTCTTCATAAAAAGGCTCGAGGCCATGCGGATGGGAAAGCCGTGGACACCGGGTGCACCCCGGGTGGCGGCAGTCGGTCCGGGCACCGCGGAGGCGCTCCGCCAACATGGCATCAGCGCCGACCTTGTGCCGGCGGTTCATACGGGGATCGCACTTGCGGAGGGAATTCTTGGATCCGCAGCCGAAGGGCTTGCCGGCACGAGGGTGCTCATGCCGCGCGCGCTGGACGGCAAGGAGGAGGCGGCGACCCTCCTTCGGCGGCACGGAGCGGTTGTCGACGATGTCCCGACCTACAGGACCGAGCCATGCTCACCCTCCGTGAAAGACCTCGCGCTCCTGGAGGATGGCGTGGATGCAATTCTTTTCACCAGCAGTTCCGCGGTCAGCGCCTGGTGCGACCAGACCCGCGGAGGAGGCCCTTTCGCCGAGGTGGCACGGCGCGCCATCATCGCGTGCATAGGCCCGTCGACCGCGTCGACTGCGCGGGACAGAGGCGTGCGCGTGGACGTGGAAGCGTCCGCTCACAGCGCAGAAGGTCTCGTGTCTGCACTATGTCAGCATTTCGCGCGATCGCGTGGAGGAACTCGATGAACCGACCTGAAGAATCCGCCGCGGCCCGGCCCCGACGACTTCGCGCACTCCCTGGCGTGCGAAGGATGGTCAGGGAGACCTCGCTCTCTGCGGATGACCTTGTCTATCCTCTCTTTGCGGTCCACGGCCGCGGCGTGCGTAACCCGATCAAGTCGATGCCGGGAATTTTCCAGCTCTCCGTCGAGAATCTCGCCGAGGAGGCCCGCGAAGCGGCTGCTCTCGGCATTCCGGCGATCCTCCTTTTCGGCATCCCTGCGGCGAAGGATCCCGCGGGATCCGAGAGCTACGCCAAGGACGGCATCATTCCGCGTGCCATTGCGACGGTGAAAGACCGTTGCCCCGACCTCCTCGTCATCACCGACGTCTGCATGTGTGAATACACCGACCACGGCCACTGCGGAATCCTGAATACAGGTGCACCGCGCCCCGTGCCGGCCCTGCCCGAGGGCTTCCTCCTGAATGACCGGACTCTCGACGTTCTGCGAAGGATCGCCCTCGTGCATGCCGAAGCGGGCGCGGACATCGTGGCGCCGAGCGGCATGATCGACGGGATGGTGAGCGCCATCAGGGGAGCGCTCGATACAGGGGGATTCGCCCACCTTCCCATCATGTCGTATGCCGTGAAGTACGCCTCGTCGTTCTACGGGCCCTTTCGCGAGGCGGCGCAGGGCGCGCCGAAGTTCGGCGACCGCCGGAGTCACCAGATGGACCCCGCGAATGCGCGTGAAGCGCTGCGCGAGGCCGCGTTGGACGTGCAGGAGGGAGCGGACTTCCTCATGGTCAAGCCCGCGCTCCCGTACCTTGACGTGATTCGTCTCCTCCGCGACCGATTCCCCGAGCACCCCCTTGTCGCCTACAATGTGAGCGGCGAGTACGCGATGCTCAAGGCCGCCTCCGCACAGGGGTGGCTCGACGAGAGGGCGGCGGTGCTTGAGGCGCTCACCGCCATTCGGCGCGCCGGGGCGGACATCATCATCAGCTATCACGCAAAGGAGGCGACCCGGTGGCTGACGGGACCCGGGTGAGCTCGCAACCGCAGCCGATCCCTGGCGCATCCACATTTCTGAAGGCGTGCCGACGCGAGGCAGTTCCGCACACGCCGGTCTGGCTCATGCGCCATGCGGGGCGGTATCTTCCTGAGTATCGCGCCCTGAGAGAGGGCCACACGATGATGGAGCTCCTGTCGGCGCCCGGGCTCGCCGTGGAAGCAACCCTTCAGCCAATCAAGCGCTTCCCCCTCGATGCGGCGATCATCTTCATGGACATCCTCCCGCCGCTCGCCGGCATGGGGCTTCAGATCTCGTTCGGGGGCGGGGACGGCCCGCGCATCGGCAACCCGATCTCCCGCACCCGGGACATCGACGTGCTGTCTGTCCCTCCCGCAGCCGAGGCGCTCGCCCCGCACCTGGAAGCGATCGCCATGGCGCGCGATGAGCTGCGCTCCTCCGGCACGCCGCTCATCGGTTTCACCGGCGCGCCATTCACGCTCGCCAGCTATGCAATCGAAGGCTCGGGGAGCAGGAACTACGCAAAGACGAAGGCGCTCATGTACGCCGAGCCTGCGGCGTGGAGACGGCTCATGACGAAGCTCGTCACGGTTCTCGCCGACTTTCTCATCGCGCAGGCGCGCGCCGGGGCAGGCGCGCTTCAGGTCTTCTACTCCTGGGCGGGGATCGCCCTCGGCAAAGACGACTATGTGCGATACGTGCAGCCCTGGAATCGGCAGCTCTTCACTGCTGCCGCGGCCGCAGGTGTCCCCGTGATCAACTTCAGCACAGGAACGGCCGCCTACATCGAGGAGGTCGCCGCCTGCGGTGGCGATGTCGTGAGCGTCGACTGGAGGATGCCCATCGATTCGTACCGCTCAAGGATAGGCCCGAATCAGGCCATCCAGGGCAACCTCGATCCGGTGGCGCTCCTGGGCCCCTGGCGGGAGCTGCGGCCCCGCATCGAAGCGATCCTCGCATCGGCAGGCGGCAGAGGGCACGTGTTCAACCTCGGCCACGGGATCCTTCCCGAAACACCGATGGACGCCGTGGCCCGGCTCGTGGATCACGTGCACGCGTGGAACGGAACCTCCGGATGAGCGAGTCCTATGCGCCCCCCTCGGATACGCGGCCGACCACGTGGAGATCGGTGGGCGCCCGCGCGCGGGACGCCGGTTTTCCGCGCGCACATTGCGCGAAACAAGGAGTGCACACGTGAAGGTCACGAAGTCACGCGCCCTTTTCGCTGAAGCATTGACTCTTCTTCCCGGAGGGGTTGATTCCCCCGTGAGGGCGTTCAAGGCGGTCGGCGGCGAGCCGTTGTTCATCCAGCGCGGCGTGGGGCCGTGGCTGTTCGACGTGGACGGCAACCGCTACATCGACTACGTGCTGTCCTGGGGACCGCTCGTGCTCGGCCATGCTCATCCGCGGGTCCTGGCCGCGATCGCACAGGCTGCCTCACGGGGCACGAGCTTCGGCGCTCCCAGCCCCCTGGAGCTGGACCTGGCCCGGCTTGTCCGCGGGCTTATGCCGAGCGTGGAGCTCATCCGGTTCGTCAATTCGGGAACCGAAGCGGTGATGAGCGCGCTGCGCCTGGCCCGTGCATTCACGGGAAGGGACAAGATCGTCAAGTTCACGGGCGGGTACCACGGCCATGCCGACATGCTGCTCGTGCAAGCCGGCTCTGGGGCGGCGACTCTCGGCCTGCCTGATTCACCAGGTGTGCCGAGGGCGGTCACGGCAGACACCCTCTCCTGCACGTATAACGACCTGGGAGCGGTGGAAGAGATCTTCGTCCGTCACCGCGGGAAGATCGCGGCGGTGATCGTGGAGCCGGTCGCGGGGAACATGGGTGTCGTGCTGCCGCAGCCGGGTTTCCTTCAGGGGCTGCGGTCGGTGACCAGGGCCGATGGAGCGCTGCTGATCTTCGACGAGGTGATGACGGGGTTCCGCGTTCACCTTGGCGGCGCCCAGGCTCTCTACGGGATCACGCCGGATCTCTCGACTCTCGGGAAAGTCATCGGCGGCGGACTGCCCGTCGGCGCCTACGGGGGACGCGGGGACATCATGAACATGGTTGCCCCCGCGGGGCCGGTGTACCAGGCAGGCACCCTCTCGGGGAACCCGCTCGCCATGAGCGCGGGGATCGCCACCCTGGAGGAGCTGGCGACGCCGGGCACATGGGAGCGGCTGGAGATGACGACACGCAATCTTGCCGAGGGGCTGTCCAGCGCGGCGCAGGCGGCAGGAGTGCCGCTCCAGGTGAGCCAGGCAGGCTCGATGTTTGGCGCGTTCTTTTGCGCGGAACCGGTTAAGGACTGGGAAAGTGCAAAGAAGTCGGACACCGCCAGGTTTTCCCGGTACTTCAGGCGGATGCTCGAGGAAGGCGTGTACCTCGCCCCATCCCAGTTCGAAGCGGGTTTCGTTTCCACCGCGCACGGTCCGGCAGAGGTGGAGGCCACGCTGAAAGCCGCGGAAATCGCGTTCGCCGGGCTGTAGCAATCTCTATCGATCAGGCAGCAGCCGGC
>JBEKVA010000023.1:0-19995 GCA_049514475.1 Spirochaetia bacterium | reverse complement strand
ATCATGCGTGGAAGCCGCCGGGTCAGCAGGTACGCGGTGGCTCCCGGGGTCACCAGCATGGAGGTGACCAGGCCGATTCCCACGCTCTGCAGGGAGACGACCACCGTCAGCGCGAGGAGCACGAGGAGTATCGTGCGCAGCCTCTCCGCGGGGAGCCTCAGCGTCGCGGCCAGCACCGGGTCGAATGACACCACCAGAAGCTCCTTGTAGAGAAGGAAGACAACGGCCATCACGGCCACGACCAGCCCCGCGGTCAGTGCGAGGTCGGTCGTGCTCACTCCCAGCACGTTGCCGAAAAGGATGTGGCTCAGGTCCACGGCATAGGTTCGGATGGAACTGATGAGAATGACACCGAGGGAGAATGCCGCGGCAAAGAGAATGCCGATGGCGGAATCCTCCTTCAGCCGTCCCTGGCGGGAGAAGTACCCGATGCCCAGCGCAACGGCAACCGCGGCCGCCAGCGCTCCCACCAGGAGATTGCCCTTCAGCAGGTATGCCACCGCGACACCCGGAAGGATCGAGTGGGCCATTGCGTCGCCGATGAAAGCCATGGAGCGCAGGACGACGTAGCAGCCGACCACGGCGCAGGCAATCCCGACAAGCACGGCAACCAGCATGCCCCGCTGCATGAACGTGTAGGAAAGAGGGGTGACCAGCCAGGAGATCATTTGACGCTCCCGCCCAGGGCCGTGAGGATGGTCTTCACGTCGTAGCGCATCATCGACATGTAATCCGGGGCAGGACCCGAGGCATTGGTCAGGGAGTGGGTGAACAGCTCCGTCACCACCTTGATCCCGGCCTCCTGCGCAACCTGCCGGGCAAGCTGCGGGTTGGCGCCCGTCTCCAGGAAGACCGCCTTCGCGCCAGCGGCCCTCAGGCCGTCGATCAGGCGCGCGATCTGCTGCGCGGTCGGAGAAGCCTCTGTGCTGACGCTCGGGATGAGGGTGCCGATGATGCGAAACCCGTAGCGGTCTGCAAAGTAGCCAAGGCTCTCGTGGTTGGTCACAAGCTTGCGTTCGGCCGGCGGCAGGCCGGCGCACTCCGCCGCGATCCACTTGTCCAGCTCGCGAAGCTGCGCGATGTATGCCTCCGCGTTTGCGTTGTAGGTCTTTTCCCCTGAGGGGTCGATCTTTATGAACCCGTCGCGGATGTTTGCCACGTAGCGCTCGGCCATCACGGGGTCCAGCCAGAAATGCGGGTCAGGTTCTGAGGACGGCCCCGTGGCGATGACACCGCCTTCCAGCACCTCTCCCTCCCGGGCCGTTCTGCTGACAAGCCCTGCCGAGGCCTCCACGACCGGCCTGTTCACCGCCGCGTTGCTGAGGAGCTTCGAAAGGAATGACTCCAGCCCTCCGCCGTTGACGATGAGCATGCGCGCGCCTGCCACCGCGGCGATATCCTGCGGCGTGGGCTCGTAGCCGTGCGGCTCGACGCCATTGGGTATGAGGGAGCGCACCTCGATCCTGCCGCCCGCCACCTGCCGGGCAAAATCAGCAAGAAAGTTTTCAACGCCGATGACCGGCGCGCCGGCGGCTGACGCACCGCCGCCCTGCGCCGGCTGACGGGAGCAGCCTGACAGCGCCAGGAGCGCGCACGCCGCAAGGGCGCCCGCCAGGGCTCCCCACGAGACCCACCGCAATGACCTTTTCATTTCTTCCCCCGGCACGATGGGCAGAGTCCGAACATCTCAAGCCAGTGGCCTTCCACCAGGTAGCCGGTGCGCGCGGCGGCATCCCGCAGCGCCTTGTCGATCGAGCATCCCTCGTATTCGGCAACCTTGTGGCAGGTTCGGCAGATCACGTGGTGTGCATGACCGCGGGAGGACACCGCGTAGGTGGAGCAGCCGTCCTCCTGGTGCAGCTTGCGCGACAGCCCGAGGCGCTCAAGGATTTCCAGCGTCCTGTACACGGTCACCTGGCCCAGCCGGGCATGGCTCGCGCGGCCGCGCTCCAGGAGGTCGGCCGGGGTGGCCCCTGATTCCGCTTCGCAGAGCGCCATTACCACCGCGCGGCGCGCGCCGGTGTCGGAAAAGCCGGCCTCCGCGAGGGTGCCCAGCACGATCTCCGCCCTCGGCCGCGCGGAAATCGGGGCGGCGCGGGAAGTGCGAGAGCGCGCGGCCACGGCCGCCGAGGCGCGGGAAGCAGGGCGGAGGCGCCGGGCCGGCGTGGCGGCTGAGCGGCCCCGCCGTTTCCCCGTCCGCCCGCGTCCGCTAAATTGAAAAGCTTTTTCAATTTTCACCGGATGAATATACGGGCGCCGGGCGTCGGCGGTCAAGGGAAGCAGGTTGGCCGCGCCGCAGGGTGTAGAGAGCGCGGCCGGGTTGTGCTATTCTCCCCCGCGATGAAGACGAGATCGATCATCCTTGCCTGCGCGCTGGCTGTGCTCCTGTCAGGCCCGGTCTTTGCGCAGGGCGCCGTCGCAACCGGCGGATCCGGCTCTTCCCCGGCCGAAGAAACCCCCTCCTTCCATGCCGGCGGCGGCGAGCTTCCCGCCATGGAGCCGACCCGTTCCTCCATGAGCATCCCGCAGGCGGCGCTCCTCGGTGTCGTGGAGGGAGTGACGGAATACCTTCCCGTGAGCTCGACCGGGCACCTCACGGTGGTGCAGAGCCTGCTGGGCCTCTGGGCCACGCCGGAGGAGAAACGCGCCTCTGACGCTTATGCCATCTGCATCCAGCTAGGGGCCATCATCGCCGTGTTCCTGGTCAGCTGGCGGAGGATCAAGGGCATGGTGCGCGGCATCTTCGGCCGGGACAGGGACGGCCTGCGCCTGCTGGGCAATGTCGTGATTGCCTTCATCCCCGCGGCCGTCTTCGGGCTTCTCTTCGAAAACAGGATCAAGCACTCCCTGTACGGCATCTGGCCGGTGGCAGCCGCGTGGCTGGTCGGCGGTATCTTCATCCTCACCGCCCTCACGCATCGCCGCTCCCGCGAAGGGGCGGCGCTGGAGAGCCTGAGCTGGCGCTCGGCGCTCATCATCGGGCTGATGCAGGTGATCGCCCTGTGGCCCGGGGTGAGCAGGAGCCTGGTCACGATCGCCGGAGCTCTGTTCGTCGGCCTCTCCCTGTCAGCCGCGGTGGAGTTCAGCTTTCTCCTCGGCCTCCTCACCCTCGGGGCCGCGACGATCTACGAGGGGCTGAAGCTCGGCCCCGAGATCGTGGCCGCCTTCGGCTGGGTCTCGCCGCTGGTGGGCCTGGTGGTGGCGGGCATCGCCGCGTTCATCGCGGTTCGCTGGATGGTGGAGTACCTGCGCACGCGCAGCCTCGCCGTGTTCGGCTGGTACAGGATTGGGGCGGCAATCGTTGCCGGCGTGCTTGTCATCACGGGGGTGCTGCGCACCTGAGCGCGGAAACGCAGGGCCGACGAGGCTCCGGCGCCCGGCCCCTACCCGATAAGCTTGAGGATCTGCTCCCGGAAGGCCACGTAACCGCAGCAGAGCAGCACGATCACCGACCCGATGACGGTGCCCAGGTGCATCTGCTCCCCGAAGACGATCACCCCGAGTATCACGTTGAGCACGGGCACCAGGAAAGCCAGGAGGCTGCCCTCGGTGGCGCGCACGTGTTTGTACGCCCACGTCATGGCAAGCTGCGCTCCGGTGGCAAAGATGCCCAGAGCAAGCAGGATGACCCACTCCCTCATGGCGAAATGAAAGGAGCTTGTCACCGTGGGCCAGCCGACCACCAGCAGGCCGAAGACGCACTGCGCCAGATAGATGATGTAAGGCGAATCGGTTTCCCGCAGCTTCTTGATGGCCACAACCGCCACCCCCGAGAGCACCCCGCCCAGCAGCGCCAGCAGGTCCTCCACCCCGATGGAGGCAATCGTGCCGGGGTTCACCACCAGCCAGATGCCGATGAAAGAGACCAGAGCCGCGGCAAGCACGTCCCAGGTGAGCTTCTCCTTGACCACCAGGGGGGCCAGCAGCGCGGCGAATATCGGGTAGGTGTAGTTGAGGACCGTGCCTTTGCCCAACCCCAGCATCGTGATGCCGCGGAAAAAGAAGTACACCGAGGTTGCGCCGATGATCCCTCGCAGGATCAGCCACCACGTGTTGACGGCCCGCAGCCGGGTGAATCCCATGAGGGCAAGGGCGAGGATCACCGCGATCCCCACCACGAACCGTGCGGAGACGATGATCGAGGTGCTCACCCCCCGGGTAAAGGGAATGAGCATGGACATGGCGGAGAACAGGACGCTGGAGGATGCCATGATGAGCATCCCGCGGGGAGAAGATTCGTTCACCGGGGTATCGTGACCTCTCGTCTATGCCCGCTCGGCTCTTTCCACGTAATGGCGGCAGGTGCTGCCGACGTAGATCTGTCGCGGGCGCATGATGCGGAAATCCTCACCATGGTACATCTCCCGCCAGTGCGCAAGCCAGCCGGGGGTGCGCCCAATGGAGAAGAGCACGGTGAACATATCATAAGGAATGCCGGCCGCGCGCAGGATGAGGCCGGAATAGAAGTCCACGTTGGGGTAGAGATTGCGGGAGATGAAGTAGTCGTCCTTCAGCGCGATCTCCTCCAGGCGCTGGGCAATGGCGAACAGCGGGTCGTTCATTCCCGGCTTTGCCAGCAGCTTGTCGCAGACGCGCTTGAGGATCTTCGCCCGCGGGTCGTGGCTCTTGTACACGCGGTGCCCGAAGCCCATGAGCCTGTCGGGGGTGTTCCTGTCCTTGGCGCGGCGCACGTACTCGGTGCCGTCACCGCGCTCCGCGTGGATGCGCTCCAGCATGGCGATCACTTCCTGGTTGGCCCCGCCGTGCCGCGGGCCCCACAGCGCGGAAATACCGGCGGAGATGACCGCGTACACGTTGGCAAGGCTGGAGCCTGTCATGCGCACCGTGGAGGTGCTGCAGTTCTGCTCGTGGTCGGCGTGCAGGATCAGGAACAGGTCGATGGCGTGCACGATGTCATCATCGAGCTCCGTCTCCTTCACGGGGGAGGAGAACATCATGTTCAGGAAGTTGTTCACGTAGCGCAGCCGGTAGGAGGGGTAGATGATCGGCTCGCCGATGGACTTCTTGTAGGAGATTGCCGCGATGGTGCGCACCTGGGAGATGAGGTTCGCCAGGATCTGCCGCTCGGCCTTCTCGTCCATGATCTCGGGTATCGGGTAGAAGGTGGAAAGGGATGCCACCGTGGTGGCAAGGATCCCCATGGGGTGGGACCCGCGGGGGAAGCCGACGAAGAAATGCAGCATGTCCTCGTGGATCAGCGAGGACTCGTTGAGAAACGTGGAGAACTCATCAAGCTGCGTCGTGGTGGGAAGCTCGCCGTAGAGCAGGAGGTATGCCACCTCGGTGAAGGTGGACTTGGCGGCCAGCTCCTCGATGGGGTAGCCGCGGTAGCGCAGGATCCCCTTTTCTCCGTCGATGAAGGTGATGGCGCTCCTGCAGGAGCCGGTGTTCTCGTATCCCTTGTCCAGCGTGACGAAGCCCGTCGTCTTTCGCAGGGAGGTGATGTCGACGGCTTTCTCACCCTCGGTGCCGCGCACCACCGGGAGCGTGTATTCCTTTCCCTCGAGGATGAGCTTCGCGGTCTCGGGCGTGCCTCGTCCCGCTGCGACATCACTTTCCACCATGGTTCCCCCTTGGGTTGTATAAATATACAGACGATGAAAAAAGTCAATCGACGAGGAGAGTCTGAACATGGCCGTGCGCGCGGGAGCACGACGGCCGTCAGGCGCCCTCCCCCCGCGTGCCGGCGGTTGCCGCCCGCCAACCACGCGGTGTACCGTTGCTCATCATGGACCTTGCTTTTCGAGAGCTTGGCGGCGACGGACCGCCCATTGTGATCCTCCACGGCCTTTTCGGCTCATCCCAGAACTGGGCGGGGGTGGGGCGCCGCCTTGCCGTGCACGGAGCAACGTATGCGCTTGACCTCCGCAACCACGGGGACTCGCCTCACGCGCCCACGCACAGCCTCTCCGACTGCGTGGGGGATCTTCACGACTGGGCCACGGCTCACGCGCGGGGGCCCCTGCGGCTGATCGGCCACTCCATGGGCGGCCTCGTGGCCATGGGCTTCGCCCTTTCCCATCCTAAGCTCACCGCCGGTGTCGCCTCCGTGGACATCGCTCCCCGGCCCTACCCGCGCAACCACGAGCAGCAGTTCCGCGCGCTGCACACCGACATCAGCGGCTGCGCTAACCGCGCGGAGCTGGATGTGCTCCTTGCTCCGCTGATCACGGATAAGCGCGAGCGGCAGTTCCTGCTCATGAACGCGGTGCGCGAGGGCGCAGGTTTCCGCTGGCGGTGCAACGTGGAGGCCATGGAAAAGCACACGGTGGCTGAAGACTTCGCGCACGTCTCGGGAAGCTACACAGGCCCGTCCCTGCTGGTGGGATGCGGCAAATCTCCCTACGTGCGCCCGAGCGACCACGATGTCATGCGCCGCCTCTTTCCCAATACCCGCATCGAGACACTACCGCACGCCGACCACTGGCCGCACGTCACCGCGCCGACGGAGCTTCTGTCGATTCTCGAAAGTTTCCTGGATGCAATAAAATCGCCCCCGTCCCGTCGGTAATATCGTGAGCGCGGAAACGCAGAAAAAGCGGATCGCGGGTTTCATCGCTGCCGAGTGGACGCGGCTGGTGGGCTACGTAAGAGCGTGGATTGCCGACAGCGCCGACAGGGACGCTGAGGACGTGGTGCAGGACGTCATAGAGAACTTTTTCGAAAAGGCCGACGTGACGGCTCCCATCGCGGATCTCTCGGCCTACCTGTACCGCTCCCTGCGGAACAAAGTCATCGACCTGTACCGCAGGCCGAAGCGCACCGCCGAGATGCCGGAGGAGCTCTCCGACCTGCGCTACGAGGCTTCAGAGGACTTCGACCGTGAAGAGGCTCGGGCAGAGCTGTTCGCGGCCATCGACGGGCTGCCGCCGGCGCAGCGGGAGGTCCTGGTTGCCACGGAGCTTGAAGGACGAAGCTTCAAGGAGCTGGCCGAGGAGTGGAAGACTCCCATCGGCACGCTCCTGGCGAGAAAGCACCGCGCGGTCCGCGCCCTGCGGGAGACGCTCACGGGAGGTGAAGAATGAGTGAGAACAGAATGCACCACATGTGGCCCGGCATGAACCCCGCGGCGCGGGGCGTTCGCATTGCGGGCATGGTCCTGCTGGGCGTCGTCGGGGCCGGGCTTTTCGCGCTGGCCTTCGGCTGGCTGGTGATGATCCTGTGGAACTGGGTGATGCCGCCCATCTTCCACCTGGGCGCGATCACCTACTGGCAGGGGTTCGGTATCCTGGTCCTGGCCAAGATGTTCTTCGGCGGCATAGGCGGCGGAAGGCACGGGGGACCGCGCAAGAACCCGTGGGGGGGCAACCCCTGGAGGGGCGGCAGGCACGAGGGAGGCCACGACCGCGACGACTGGCGCTACTATCGCCGCTTCTGGGAGGAGGAAGGGCACAGGGCCTTCGAAGAGTTCGTCCAGAAGCAGAGAGGCGGGGAGAGCACTGAAGGCACGGTCACGTGACGGCAGAAGGGGGGCGGGAAGCCCCCCTTTTCATTTCCCCGCGTAGTGGACTAAGGTGAGTCCCCTATGAAACAGGGCGCGCCCGGCAGGCGGGAGAGGCTTGCCATATGGATGGGGATCATCGGCAACGCCCTGCTTTTTTGCGCCAAGGTCTTCGTCGGCGTCACCTTCAACAGCATTGCCCTCATCTCCGACTCGGTGAACTCCCTCACCGACCTGGTGGCATCCACCATCGTATTCATCAGCATACGAAGCTCCTACCGCGCGCCTGACGCCGGCCACCCCTTCGGGCACAAGCGCGCGCAGCCCATCGCCGGGCTGGTGGTGGCAATCCTCACGGGCATCGTCGGGTTCGAAATCATCGCCCAGTCGACGGGCAGGCTCTTCGACGGCACGGAAATTCAGAAGGGGGTCCTTCCCATCATCCTGCTGGCAGTGGTGCTGGTGGTGAAGCTGGGCATGTACCTCTTTGCCCGCTTCACCGCCCGCCAGACGGGGAGCACGGCGCTGATGGCATCCGCGATGGACCACCGCAACGATGTCCTGATCTCCGCGGCGGTGCTCCTGGGCGTCGGTGCCTCCAACCTGGGCATGCCGGTGTTCGACCCCCTTGCCGCCATCGCGGTGGGCGTGTGGATCATCTGGGCGGGCTTCCGCATTGGACGGGACAACATCAAGTACCTGATGGGTGAGGCGCCGGCGCCCGAGATGGTGGCGCGCGTCCTTGCGAAGGCGCGGGAGGTCCCCGGCCTGCTCGGCGTCAACGAGGTTTCAGCGCACTACGTGGGCACCACGGTGGAGATCGAGCTGCACATCGACGTGGACAGCAGGCTGAACGTCGCAGAAGCGCACGAGATTGCCACGCGCGTGCAGCGCGCCGTGGAGTCCATGGAAGAGGTATCTCGGGCATTCATTCACGTGGAGCCGCTCGAGGCCACCTGACGGGTGGCGGGGCCTTATCGGCAGTCCGGTGTCACAAAACCGCGACGGGAGCTGAAGGAAAGCCCTGTCCGAGCCTCAGGCCGGGCTCAGCAGGCCCGCCTGGCGGCGGGGCGGCAGGTCCGTTCGGGGGATCAGAATGGTAAACCAGGTCCCCTTCCCCGGCTGGCTTTCCACATCGATGGCTCCGCCGTGCTGCCGGACCACTCCGTACACCGTGGAAAGCCCCAGGCCCGTGCCCTTTCCTTCCTGTTTTGTCGTGAAGAAGGGCTCGAAGATCCGTTCCATTGTCTCGTGGTCCATGCCGGCGCCTGTGTCGTTGACCGCCAGGAGGATGTAGCGGCCGGGAGCAAGGTCCTTTCGCGCGGGCTCCGCTGCGCTCCCGAGCGTGATCTCCGATGTCTCGAAGCTCAGCCGTCCGTCCCCCGCAATCGCATCCTGGGCGTTCAGCGCCAGGTTGAGCAGAACCTGCTCGATGCTGGCCGCATTTGCCAAGACGGGGCAGGGAGCGGGAGAAAGGGCGAAGTGCAGCGTTATGTTCTCCCGGATGGCCTGTCGAAGTATCGTGCGCGAATCCTCGATGACCTGGTTGAGATCGAGCGGCACGAGATCGATGGCCTGCTTGCGTCCCACGGCGAGGAGCTGGCCCACGAGGTCCCGGGCACGGAATCCCGCCCGAATGATCTCCTCCGCCGCCGGCTTGAACTCGGCGTCCTGGGGGGTCATCTCCTTCAGAAGCTGCGCGTAGCCCAGCATGACCGAGAGGAGGTTGTTGAAGTTATGGGCAACGCCCCCGGCAAGGACACCGAGGCCTTCCAGCTTCTGTGCCGAGAGCACGCGCCGTTCCAGCGCCAGCCGCTCGGCTTCCGCCTGCTTCCTCTCGCTGATATCGACACTGACCTCAGCCACCATCCACTGCCCTGACTCCGTCTGGAAGGGAATGGCGGTAACCTGCGTGGGCAGCGTGGTGTCCCCTGGGTTGGTCTGCTCCTCCACCGCGACGCTGTGCGTGGAGAGGGCGCGCATCATGGCGCACTCGTCACAGGGAGTCGACCTTCCCCTGAAGTACTCATAGCATTTCCTGCCGTGGTAGTCACCGAATTTTGCCATGCGCGTCGGGTCGATGTACTGCATGGTAAAGCTGTCGTCGATGATGTCGAACCCGGTGCTGGTGGCCCCGACCACGAACTCGAGCCTCTGCGTGGCCGCAAGGCCCTCGACCTCCAGCCGCCTGCGTTCCCGCAGCTCCTGCTCCAGCCCGTCGCGCAGGCGCGCGTTCTCCGCCGCAATGGCGGCGTGCTCGGCAAAGAGGCTCAGCAGGTCCAGCTCGGCCTGGCTGAAGGAGATGTCATCGCTCAGGACGTGCAGCACGCCCGTCACCTGGCCGTTCCAGAGCAGGGGCACCGAGGCAACGGCCTTGAACGGCTTGTCGACGTCGAAGGGGCCTGCCCGGCCCGACCAGGTGCTGTAATCCTCGATCAGGAGCGGCTTTCCCGTCTGCGCCACGATGCCGGCCGAGCCCTCGCCGTAACGGAGGATGGTGCCGGTGTAGTCCACTGGGGTGTTGTAGCTCACCACGCAGCGCGCCAGGCGCTGCTCCGCGTTGCAGAGATACAGGCCTCCCCCCGTGGCGTGCAGCAGGTGCACGGCCCGTTTCACGATCTCGGTGAGAAGCTGGGAGATCTCGCGCGGCCGGGTGATCTCCAGCAGCGTCGCCTGCAGCGCGCGGTAGCGCTCCTCGCTCTCCCGCACCGCCTGCTCCGCGCGCTTTCGCGCGGTGATGTCGCGGATGGTTGCCAGGATCATCGGCCTGCCTTCAAGGGTGAAGAGGCGGTTGCTGATTTCCACGGGGAACTTCCGGCCGTCCCTGTCTTTCAGGACGCCTTCCCACAGCGCATGCCCATCGGCGCGCAGGCGTGCCATGGCCTCCCGGATCACGAGCAGTCCCTCGGGTGCATCGATGTCGTAGCTGCTCATGCGCAGGAGCTCCTGCCGCGTGTAGCCCAGCCGCTGGCAGGCGGCCTCGTTCACCTCGATGAATGTCTCCGGGCTGAGGTCCTCGTGGAAGGGGTGCACGAGGATCATGTCGTTGATTGAGCTGAAGAGCAGGCGGTAATGATCCTGGGGATCGATGACCGCGGCCGCGCTGGCCGGGGAAATCCTGAACACCCGCACCCGCCGCATTCCGCTGACAGGTGATTGGTACTCGAAATCCAGCGGCGGCCCGCCGTCGGCCACACCGCCTACGAGGCGGAGCAGGTCCCCGCCGAAGCTCTGCCTGGATTCGCCGCGGCGCGCGCCGGGGATGCGCAGCTCGGCCGCCGCTCCCGAGCCGTCCCTGACGATTTCGATGAACGTGCACCCTTCCGGCAAGGCGTCGATGGCGTGCAGACCGTGGGTGTCCAGGGTCTTCACCTCCGTTGCCCGATTATATCACGAGCTGGTGGCATTCTTCACCGCCGCGCCGCTTTCTTCCCGTGTCTGCAGCGCGATGAAGCTCACCTGGTTCTTGCCCTTCAGCTTGGACTGGTACATCAGCTCATCGGCCTTCCTGACCAGCTCATCGGCATCAGGGCGCGGATCGAGGCAGGTAAGGGATCCCACCGACGTCGTGACGGGCCACCCGCGGGACTCCATTTCCTTCTGTATCCCGCCCCGTATCCTCCCAATGACCGTCCGCGCGCCTTCCAGGTCGGCTTCGGGGAGCAGGAGGGCAAACTCGTCCCCGCCCAGGCGCGCAACGAGGTCCGTGGCGCGGATGTGGGCACGAATGGCACCGACAATGGTACGCAGCAGCTCATCGCCGGTGGCATGCCCGAAGGAATCGTTGATGGTCTTGAAGTTGTCAAGATCGAGATAGGAGATCGTAAAGGGGTGACGGTAGCGCCGGCTGCGCTCCAGCTCTCCTTTCAACTGCTCCCTGAACGCGCGGGAGTTGGCGGCACCGGTCAGCGGATCGGTGCGCGACATCGTCTCCAGGTGAATGATCGAATCCTTCAGGGATGAGATCAGCAGCGTCAGAACGGCGTAGGTAAGGAATCGCGCCACGGCATCCCAGGACAGCACGAGCGGGCTGGCGAGCTCGCCGGCGCCGATGCTTGCGAGCACCCACACAAAGACGCTCGCCAGGGAGCCGCCGAGTCCCAGCAGGCGGCCGCCCTTCCAGGCGAGGAGGGCCACGGGCAGAAGATAGAAGAGGGAAAGGGAGAGAGTGCTGCCCGTGACGTAGTCCAGCGCGCCGATGGCGGCGATGAAGGCGAAGGCCAGCCACACGGAGTGGGTCCTGTTCCAACTTTCCAATGCATGAAAGATTTTCACTTGGATTTCATTATCGGCACATTACTGCCCGCCCGCCGGTGGTTTCTTCTCCCCCGCAGGCGGATTTGTTCCTGCTGCCGGGGGCGGACTTATCGCGGCCTCCTCCAGGCGCTTCCTGTTGTCAGCCAGGACGTCCAGCAGGCTCACGGTGCCGTCGGGGCCGGGAAAGTTGATGAGCGAGGCATAGCGGGCGTTTGGCAGCGTCTCCCGAAGCGGCGAGCCGACCTCGTTGTGCCAGTTGTCGATGATGAACGCGGCGTCCTGCGTGGAAAGCCTGGCGATCTGTGCCGCCTCCAGCGGACCGGGCCCGAACACCCCCTTCACCGTGAAGTCCAGCTCCTCGATGAGCGGCAGCTGAAACGCGTGCACCAGCACGGGGGCGCCCAGCAGGTGCTTCTCCCGCAGCTCTTCCTTCCACGCGGCAATGAGGGCCTCCAACCGGTCGGCGTTGGCCCGCGCCTGGGCATTGGTGCCCGTGATGGCGGCAATGGCCATGAGGGAGCTGCGCATGGTGTGCAGCGAGTAGTCGGCATCGATCTGCAGAACCTTGATTCTCTGGCTCCCCGCCGCCTCAGCCAGGCGCTTGGCCATGACCTCGAAGCCGGTGGAGATGATGAGGTCGGCCCCGTGCAGCGCGGCGACATCGGAGGGCGCCAGCTCGTACTCGGCGGGATGCCGCAGGCTGGAGGGCGCCAGGGTGGCAACGTTGGTGGCACCCGCGGCCGCGGCGAGCGCCGCGGTCCAGCTGTTTGTTGCCACCACGCGAAGCTGCTTCACCTGCGCGGACAGGGGAAAAAGAAAAATGAGAAATGCCAGCACGCATGACGCGCGGCGGATGAATGTTTTCACGTGCTCCTCCTTGCGAGCCTTCGATAGATGAGCCCCACCCCCAGGAGACAGGCGGCAATCACGGTCACCGCCGAGCTTGCGGGGACATCCAGGGCGAGTGAGGCGAAGAAACCGGCGATGCTGCAGAAGGCGCCGACGATGCACGCCTGCAGAAAGAACCCCCGGGTGCTTCGCGCCGTGAAGGAGGCTATGATGGCGGGCAGGAGCAGGATGGAATCAAGCAGCAGCGCTCCAATGAGCCGCATGAGCAGGGCCACGCTGATGCCCACGAACAGCAGGATGACGGTAGTAAGGGCCGGCTCGTTCACCCCCGAGGCGAATGCGATCTCGCGGTGGAAGAGCACCGCGCTTACCCGGGGGAACAGAAGAGTCACGAACAGCACGATGACCACCGCATAGGTGGCAATGAGCGCCAGGTCCACGCGGGAGAGCGCATAGATGCTTCCCCAGAGAATGCCGAAGGCGTCCTTGGCAGGCACCCCCGCCTTGTAGATCACGGCAAAGGCAAGCCCGATGGTCAGGACCATGAAGAAGGTGGCAACGTACCCCAGGGCGAGACCCGACTCCCGTGCCACCCGGGAGATGGCCGCTATGGTGATGAGGTCAAGGGCAAGCCCTGCCAGCAGCGGGTCGAAGTGCAGTGCAAGCCCAATGGCGGCCCCGAGGAGGGCCGCGTGCATGAGGGTGAAGCGCAGCGTGACCAGGTTCAGGCGGAGGACGAAGACCCCCGCCAGAGGGAAGAAGCAGCCGGCCATGACCAGGGCGAGGAAGCCCCGAAGGATCGGAGGGTAGGACAGCGCCTGCAGGATGTTCGTCACGACTCTCAGGCGAAGACGCCCGCCTCCATGCGCTCGATCCGCCAGCCCGTTTCCGAGAGCGCCTGGGAATCGTGGGAGACCATTATGACCGTCAGGCCCCGTTTCTCGTTCAGGCGCCTGAGGAGATCCATCAGCTCCCCCCGTGACTGCGGGTCCAGGGAAGAGGTGGGCTCATCGAGGAGGAGGAGCTGCGGGTCCTGGCACAGGCAGCGCGCCAGGGAGAGCTTCTGCTTCTCCCCGCCGGAGAGCCGCGCGTACATCTTGTCCGCCAGCATGCTGCAGCCGACGTCTGCCATGGCCGCGGCGATGCGTCTCTTCTTCTCTGCCTTTGCCAGCGGCAGGCTGCAGGTGCCGATCTCCACCACCTCGCCGCCGGAGACGGGAAAATCGACGTGCACGGATTCCTGGTTCACGTAGCCGACCTTTCGGCGCTGGCGCATCCATTCACGGGAGCCTACCTCGCTGCCCAGCACGGCCACCCTGCCCCCGCTCTTTTTCACCAGGCCGAGGAGGACTTTCAGCAGTGTCGTTTTTCCGGCGCCGTTGGGCCCCGCAATGATGAGCCTCTCCCCGCAGTCAACGGAGAGGGTGAGGCCGCGGAGGATCTGGCTTCCCTCGCGGTCGACATCGAGTGATTCCACGAGGACGCACGAGCCGGCCATGGACATGGTGTACCACGGGCCGTTCTCCATGGTACAGCCGGGCCAGACCATCAATTCAGCGCAAAGCGGACAGGGATGATCAGACGGCAGGGGACCGGTCTCCCCCGTTGAACGGCAGGCTGGAACGTGGTGTGCCGCACCTCATCCAGGGCAGCGCGATCCAGGGAAGCGGTGCCCGATGAGCGTGAGACTTCCGCGCTGACGACGGCACCCGTTGCGTCGATGAGCGCGATGATCCTGACGGTGCCCTGTGCCCCCGCGGCGCGGGCGCTCCGAGGATAGGCAGGGCTGATCTGCGTGCGGGGCCGTGGCGGGGTGAGCCCGGTGGACGCGGCGTCAGCGGCCCCAGCCCCGGTCCCGCCCGCCCCTGACGCCCCGCCGCCACCGGATTGCCCGCCCGCTGCTGCGGCGGCGCCGCCCGCCGCCCCATTCAGGCTGCCCGGAGCTGCCGCCTGCGGCGTCAAAGAGACGGCAGCGGCGGCTGCAGACGGTTCATGCTGCTCCGCGGGGTCGGGAGCAGTCGCAGCGGGCGTGGTCACCACCGCGGTCCCATCGGCGGGCTCCGCGGGCGGCGACGTCTCGGGCGGTCGGGGGCTGGCGGCAGGCGCTGCCGCGGCGGCGGCCTTCGGGGCGGGCCGGGCGCGCGGGGCAGGCGCCCCCCCGCCCGCAGGGCCCGCAGGCCCTGGACCCGTTTCTTCCAGGGTCAGCTCGCTCGTCGGGATCCTCGCCCCCCCCAGGCCCGCGGGCCGCGGCAGGAGCAGGATGAGCGCGTGCACCGCCCCCGCAATGAGGATCCACGCCGCGAGGCTGCGCCACGGCCTCATCACGCCCCCTTCCCGCCCGCGCCCTACAGCTTCACGCTCACGCCGGTCTCAACGGAGAACGGCGGCATGGGGTACAGCGACTGAGTGTAGTACAGCGTATTGAGAATGTTCTTCAGGGCAAGGGTGAATGCAAGATTCTCCGTTGCCGTGAACCGATACGCTGCGTTAACGATGAAATATCCGGGCAGCGCGTTGGCTTCAGTATTCGCGAAGTCGGTGTACTTTTCGCTGACATACTGTGTGCCGATCCACGCCGCGTTGACCCCATCGTCGTAGCGCGCCTTCAGCTCCAGGCTGTGGAGGGGAACGAACGGGACCCTGATGTTGTCCGCCACGGTGTAATTCACCCCAGCGTTCTGCAGGACGAGGCTGTAGATGAAGGAGTAGCTGGCTTCCAGCGAAATGCGGTCGGTGACATGGACGCTGCCGCTGATCTCAGCTCCTGGCATGAGGGACCGGCCAATGTTCACCGGCATGTACTCGAGCAGCGTCGGGTCCCAAGGCCATATCGAGGAGATCTGGTCTATCAGGAAGCGGGCATAGAGGGAAGCTTCCAACGAGAACCGGGTCCCCTCGAATGACAACCCTATTTCGCCATTGTAGGAGGTCTCGGGCTTGAGGTTGGGGTTTCCATACGAGAGGTATGCGGGGTAATAGGAGTACAGCTCGTTCAATGTCGGCGCGCGGTATGCGCTTCCCAGGGAGGCGCGCAGCGAGGACTGCTCCGAAAGACGCAGCACGGCACTCAGGGAATAGGAGAGGCTGCCGGCAAACGTGGAGAAATAATCGTAGCGCACCGCCGGGGTGAGCGTCAGCGCCTCCAGCGGAGTGAACGGCACAGAAACGAAACCCGCGAGATTGAGCCGGTCCTTCGGGGCGGCGAAATTGGTACTGTCAGCATAGTCATACGACCCGTTGACGCCATAGATTGACGCCACCTGCTCGCTGAGGGTGAGCTTCTGCGTGAGGTCGAGGCTGGCAGTGTTGGTCTTGTGGAGGCTCGCGGGCGGAAACGCGGGGTCATTGAAGCCGAGTTCCTCGTAACGGTAGTACCCTTTCATGTCCATGGTCAGAGCATCCGAATAGAATCTGTCGGTCTTCCACCCGAATGACCCCGACGCTGACCAGTCGGTCTGCTGCGCGGCGCTGGGAAAATTGATTTGGCCCGGCGCGCCAGTATCTGCCGCCTCGAACATCGCCTTTGCCGAGAGGCTCCCCCCGAGCAGCGGGGTGTCGATGCCCGCATAACCGCTGCCGGACAGCGCGTCCGCATTTGTCATGCGCCGCCACCCGTTGATCACGGATGTGTCGTTCCAGGTGAACCCGTTCGCGGCACGGGTAAACCCTCCGCCGGCAGTCACCCCGACATCGCCCAGCTTTCCCGCATACGTAAGGTCTGCCTTCTGGCTGTCCAGGAGATCGAGGAAGTTCGCTCCCGCGGGCCCTTGGACCAGGCTGGGGGAAAGCTCGGAGGCGGCGCGGGGGATGTAGCTGCCGTTGGTAATGCTGAAGGTGAGAGCGCCCGGACCTGCCCCTCCCTTCTTGGTGATGATGTTGATCACCCCGCCGATGGCGCTGGAGCCCCAGAGGGCGCTCTGCTCTCCTCGAACGATCTCGATGTGGTCAATGATCTCCATCGGGATGGTGGAAAGGTCGACCGCGCCATCGCGGGCCGAGTTGAGACGGATGCCGTCGAGAAGCACGAGCACCTGGTTGGAGGTGGAGCCTCGGAGGCTCACCGACTGCGCCGCGCCCGCGGCGCCGTAGTCGTTGATAACGACTCCCGGCGTCCCGTTGAGCAGGCCAGCGACATCGGTGGCGCCGGAATCGGCGATGTCTTTCTGCGTGATCACGGTGACCGCGCTCGGCGAATCGAGGATGGTGGTGTCGACCCGCGTCGCGGTGACCACGATCTCATCCAGCACGGGTGTGTCCTGGGCCCACGAAGGCAGGACGGCAAGAAGGCAGAGCAGGAACACAGCGATGGTGCGCACGGGAGACTCCCAGCGGCCTTTACAATCCCTCTGTCGTCATCCGAACAGGATGCGGGAAAAAGACCGGTGCATTGTGGCGGGGAGAGCATGTCGTTCGATGAAGCGCACGCCGGCCATCCTTTTTCCGCGAAGGGTACAGGTTTTAAGAATCGTCTCCTGGCTTCCGGATCCTGTTCCCCGCAGCGCCTTCTCACTCTCCTTTCCGTGGAGGGCAATGGCTTTCGGATGGCTCCATCCGTGCTGCGGGAATCCCCGGTTACAGTGGCGGGACCGCTGCGGAATCGCACCGCATTCCGTGTTTCTTAAAACGGGCAGCTCGGTGCATTGAATACCATGGGATTTACCAGCTGTCAACGGGAGCCCCGGGTGCTACCATTGGGCTCATGATTGACGAGACAGTAATAAGGGATCTCACCGAGCTCCTGGCGAAGAGCCTTACCTTCTCCGATATCGAGGCCGTCGGCGGCTACCTCTTCAAAAGCCGCACGTTCGACCTGCACGCCATCGGGGGGATCGACAGGAAGCTCTCCATTTCACCCTTGAACGCGGCCAAGATCCTCGTGGAGGAGGCGGAGCGCAAGGGACGGCTGAAGGACCTGCTGGTCTTCACCATCGAGCTGGACGGCTCCCCCCTGAACGGCCGCAATGTCACCCTGCAGGCCTGGAAAACATGCTCTACCGCCTGTCACGGTCGGGGCAGTACTACGATTTTTCCAAGCGGAAGTTCTTCGACGTGGAGGACGCCCGCGGCCTGCTGAACTGGGGCGCCCTGCGGGACGGCCGGGAGTACCCGGTGGCAATCGCCTCCCTGGACATCTGCAGCAACAGCGAGATGGTGAAAAAGTACTCCGCCAAGGTCATGGAGAAGGTCTATTACCGCCTGTGGGAGTTCCTGAAGGAGAAGCTCGACTACTGGGAAGGCAGGATCTGGAGCTGGGCGGGAGACGGGGGCATCGCGGCCTTCCGCGGGGAGCAGAGCGTGCCGCGCGCCGTGAGCTGCTGCATGGAAATACTTGCCGCGCTGCCGGTGTTCAACATGCAGCCGGAGAAGCCCATCAAGGACGAGATCTGCCTGAGGATCGCCCTGGATTTCGGCCGGCTGAAGTTCTTCAGTGATACGGGGAGAATCGTTTCCGATGTCATCAACTACGCGGCGCACCTGGAAAAGAAGGGCACTCGACCCAGCAGCCTCAGCGTTTCCGACACCATCCACCCGCTGCTGACCCCCGCCATGCAGAAGATCTTCGCCCAGGAGGCGAAGTTCGAGGGGCGCACCGCCCGCTCGACGGCCTGAGCCGAAAGCGTGCCGCGGCTGCCGCACGCGGTCCCGTGAGAGGAAGGGCTTCCGAATGGCCGAGCCCATAGCCGTCCGCCTGGCTCGCATAGAATCGGCATTCGCCAAAGACGGCTTCACGGTCAGGGCGCACGCGGTGAAGGACGACTGCATCGGGGCGCTTGCCGAGCATGCAGGTGCGCGCAACGGGCGCACACGGGAACCGAAGCGGGCCTTCTGCCTCCAGGGCGACAATTACCACATGGGCTGGCTGATGGGGTTCCTCGCCGAGCCGGCCGTCTCCCGCATGGCCACCGAGTACGTGGACAAGGTCGTCTTCGCGTTTTTCGACGAAGCCGCGGCATCGACGGCAGCCCTCGCCCCGCTGCGGGCCCTGCTCTCGCGCATCCTCATCGAAGCAGCCGAGAGGACCATCGCCGATATACCCCGCGAATACTTCGCGGAGATCGACGGCATGGAGGCGGGCTGCCGGGCGGCAAATCCCGCAACGCGAGTGAGGCGCGACAGGCTCATTGCGTTGAACGTCGGGATCGACTTCATCCTGGCCCACGTGTACTCGGGAAAGCTTTTCGCGGAGCGGGGATTCCCGGCGCACCTCCTGCGCACGCCCATCGGGTGCAACGCCTTCATCCTTACGGGGGCCGCCGCGGGAGGAAGGATCTTTTTCGGACGCGATTTCATGTTTCCCACGGCGGGCGTATTCCAGGACGTCGCCTGCCTCGTGCTGTACATCCCCGATCCCCTCGACGGCGGCATGCGACATGCATTCCTCAGCCTGACGGCGCCGGGGATCATCGGCGCCATGACGGCGATGAACGAGCAGGGCGTTGCCATGGGCGTGAACATGCTTCCCTCCAGCCTGTGCGACCCCGCGCGGCCAGGACTGAACTCCCTGCTCCTGACGCGGGACTGCGCGCAGTACTGCGGCTCGGTGGACATGGTCGCGGCACGCGTCCGCGACACGCATCGCGGGGTGCCGTGGCTGTACCCTGTGGCGGATGCGGTCGGAGGCGGGTGCGTGATCGAGGCGGGGCGCTCGATGGCGGAGGATGAGCTTTTGCCCGACCTCGCCTCGATCCCCGAAAATTATCGGCGCCTGCTCCCCGGGCGCTTTTATATGGAAGAGATGCGAAAAAAGTATGGGACCCCGCGGCCGCGCGGCGGCCTCATCGTACGGGGGCTCGACTACACCTACCCTCGCGATTACCTGGCGGACTGGAATGAGAAACTGTGGGCCGAGAGGAAAATCGCGTTTCCCGGCGCGTCCTTCGGTGAGCGCGGGTTTCTCAACGAGAGGTGGACCGCAAGGAATTGCCCGGGGCCGTTCTACTTCGCTCCCCAGCGGGAGAGCCGTCCCGACGTGCTGATTGCCACCAATCACGGCATCTGCCCCGAGATCCGCATGAGCGCGATGAACGAGTGGATCGCCCTCCTGGCCGGCACCAACCAGAACGACATCCAGTGGCGCTACGACGAGCTTAACAGGGAGATCCTCGACGCACTGGACGCGGCCCCCGCCGGCCTGGGCGAAGGCACCGCCTGGGACCTCATCGATTTCCTCAGGCCCGACGGGAGGTTCCCCGAGTACTACAATCGCGGGGCTGATCATCCCTGGCAGCAGGTGGAAGTGCACGGCAGCGTGTCGCTGTGCGAGCTTCGCGGCCGCACCATGAGGAGCCTCTTCGGCTATTACGGGGACCAGCCGGTCAGCATGCAGCTTGGTACCTACCTGCCGCGGCGCTGAGCGCCGGCGGCACTGGGGGGGCACCCCGGCGCGGCTCCCCACCCCCGGCGCGGCTCCCACCCCCGGCGCGGCT
>JBEKVA010000022.1:0-20208 GCA_049514475.1 Spirochaetia bacterium | reverse complement strand
AACGATATAGTATGGGCAAAACTGTACTATGGCTCCACAGGAGCGGCTGATGAAGAAAGCTCATGATCCGTTCGCAAAATCCGCAGAAAAATATGGCTGGAAAGCCATAGAGACAATCTCGACGAGGAGGTGGGATATGAACAGGAAGAAGCTCGTGCTCTGTCTCGTGGTATTCATGGCACTTGTTTTCTGTTCGCCCTTCGCATTCGCGCAGGACGCGGGAAAGCTCGGTGTCATCAAGACTCGGGGCCCCGAAGGCCAGGTCCCCCTGTGGTACACGTCCATCAAGCTCACTGATGCTGAAAAGCAGCTTATCAGAAAAGGCAAGGACGGCAAAAAGTACATCATTGCGTACGACCAGCTGAATGTCAGCGAATTCGACGACACGATCGGTTTTGCCATCGACGCCATGGCAAAGGATCTGGGGATGGAATACATCCACACGTACAATCGCTTCGACGCGTCGGTGCAGAAAGACAACGTGGAGACAATCCTTGCCAAGAATCCGAATGTCATCGCAGCGGTTTCTGTGGATCCAACTATTTCAACCTCGGCGTTCAAGAAAGCGGCGGACCGGGGCGTTGCATTGATCTTCTGCAGCGTGAAAGCACCCCTGAAGTGGGAATCCGAGTACAAGGGGGGGCTCGTTTTTTACGACCTCATTGGATTCGGGCCGATGCTGGCAAAAGAGCTCAACAACGCCATGGGGGGGAAGGGCGCAGTGGGATACGTCTTCCACCAGGCCAATTTCTTCATCACGAACCAGAGGGACCAGGGCTTCAAGGATGCTTTAAAGGCATACCCAGGGTTGAAAATCGTCGATGAGCGGCCAACGGGCAACACGATGAACGATACCGAAGGAATCGTTGCGGCAATGATTACGAAGCATCCTGAGATCAAGGGAATCTACCTGCCCTGGCAGGAGCACGTCATGCCCGCCATCAGTGCCCTGCGGGCAGCAGGCCGGACGGACATCAAGATCGTGACGGGCGACATCGGAAAAACGACGGCCCTCGAGATGATCACCGGAAAAAACCTGGTCATGATGACGCAGTGCGCGGCGTGGCAGTACGGCGTCACGGTGACCGAGATGGGATGCTACGCAATCCTGGGCAAGAAGATCCCGGCAGAGTGCATCATTGTTCCTGGGCTCGGCGCGACGTGGAAGACCATCGACAAGGTATGGCCGCAGGTGTTCCACCAGGCTTTGCCTCCGGACCTTCAGGACGCCCTGGACAAGCGAAGGGCGAGCGGAGAATGACAGAACGCCCGCGAAGGGTGTAAGCGCGCAGAATGCAGCGGCCCGTCCCAAGGAGGGCCGCCCTGTTCCTCAGGGGAGCCGCGAATGGATGAAACGCTGCTGGAGATGAAGGGCATCAACAAATCTTTCCGCGGTGTGCAGGTCCTCCATGGAGTGCATCTCGAGTTGAAGAGCGAGGTGCTCGGCCTTGTGGGCAAGAACGGCGCAGGGAAAAGCACCCTGATGAAGATTCTCTACGGCGTAGAAAAGGCGGACAGCGGCACGATCAGGATCTTCGGGGAGGAGGAGGCGTCGGCTCGGCTCTCGGGAGCACGAAAGAAGAACATCGCCATGATTTTCCAGGAGTTCAGCCTGATCCCGACGCTGAACGTGGCTGAGAACATCGTGCTCTCCAACCTCCCGCGCAACATTCTCGGCCTCGTGGACAAGGGAAAATGCAGAAAGGCCGCCCTCGCTACTCTCGCCGCGCTTCATGTCGACATCAATCCTGATGCGAAAGTGAAGACGCTGAGCGTTGCCGAAAAGCAGTCGGTGGAAATCGCGAAGGCCGTGTCGGAAAAAAAGAATGTCTTAATCATGGACGAGCCGACGGCGGCGCTTTCCGCGGACCAGATTTCTTCTCTCTTCACCCTGATCAGGGAGCTGAAGTCCCAGGGGATATCGATCATCTACATTTCGCACAACCTGAGGGAGCTTTTCCAGATCTGCGATCGAGTCTTGGTCCTTCGCGATGGGAAGAACGTCTGTACCCTGAAGACGACAGAAACAGATATCCAAACGGTGATCGCGGCAATTACCGGCACCGACGTCCTTGAGCAGGAACAACTGATACGAAAAAACATCAACGCCCTGGGGGGACGCCCGCGGGAGGAAGCGAATACGCAGCCGCTCCTGAGGGTGGCAGACCTCTCTTATGCCGACAAGCTGAAGAACATTTCCTTCTCCGTGTTCCCGGGGGAGGTCCTCGGCATCGCAGGGCTCACAGGCAGCGGCCGCACCGAGCTTCTCGAATGCATCTTCGGAATCAACAGGATCAGCAGCGGGCGAGTTTTCTTCAGGGAAGATCCGTGGGGAGACATTTCTCCGCGGAGGGCGATGCAGCTTGGGTTGTACCTGATCCCGGACGAGCGACAGGTGAAAGGTCTGGTGCTGGAACATTCGGTACGCCACAATGCCACCCTCCCGATCATCGACAGGCTGAAAAACTGGATCTTCCTGAGCAACAGGAAGAGCGCCGCCATGACGCTTTCCCTTGCAACGAAACTGAATATCGTTGCACGGAGCATGGATCAAAAGGTGGGCAGCCTTTCGGGAGGAAACCAGCAGAAGGTAGTGATCTCGAAAGCCATCGCCGCTAATTCGCGGATCCTCCTGTTGGATGATCCGACGATCGGAGTCGACGTCGAGTCGAAGCAGGAAATCGCCGGCTTTGTCAGATCGTACGTAGAGTCGGGAGAACGGGCGGCCGTCTTCGTGTCTTCGGAGCTGGAAATGATCGCGGAAATCTGCGACAGGGTACTGCTCATCCGTGGAGGAAGGATCGTCAGCCAGCTTTCGCGCGCGAGCGGCGAAGACATCACAGAATCGAAGCTGCTCTCCCTCGTGTGAGGGGCGACAGCGATCATGCGATGACAGGCCGGCGGGGAAACGGTTTCTAAGGAGAGGATGGACACATGGAGAAGAACGCACGGGCCAATTCTCTGATGGACAGGTTCCGCTCCGGCGAGGGAATCATCTATCTCATTTTCATTCTCCTGGTCATCCTCTTTACCATCCTCCAAGGCAAGGATTTCCTCAGCGTTTTCAATATCATGAACATCCTCCGCCAGACGGCCATGATCTCCATCATGGCCGTTGGAATGACATTCGCTCTCTCCGCGGGCGAGATAGACCTTTCCGTTGCGTCCGTGATAGCCCTCTCCGCTTTAGTCACTTCGTTGATGCTTCGCCAGTTCGGCATCGTGGTCGGCATTCTCTCGGGTTTCGGCGTCGGGCTTGCGGTCGGCCTTTTCAACGGAACAATCGTTGCCTTCGTCCGTGTTCCCTCCTTCCTGGTCACCCTTGCATCGATGAGCATCATCGGCGGACTTTCACGCTGGATCACGCAGCTTCGTTCAATCGAAATCATCAATGACACGTTCGCATTCATATTCGGCTCGGGCGACATTGGTCCTATCCCGGTCCTTCTTTTCTGGACCCTGATCGTGGCCGTCATCGGATATCTCCTGTTGAACAGGACAGCTTTTGGCCGAAGGGTGCTGTCGGCAGGAGGAAACGAGAAGGCCGCATATTTTACAGGCATCAACACCCGGATGATTAAGATGAAAGTCCTTGTCATCTCGGCAATGACCGCTGCCCTGGCGGGAATGCTCTATGCAGGCAGACTGCACGGTGCGCGCTACAACATCGGCGAAGGGTTTGAAATGTCAGTCATAGCGGCAACGGTGCTCGGGGGTACGAGCCTGTTCGGAGGGATTGGGACGATCCTCGGGTCGATTGTTGGGGCTATCGTCATCGGCATCATCAACAACGGACTTATCCTTATGGGGCTCGATATTTCGCAGCAGATGTTTTTCAGGGGTATCATCCTCATCGTCGCGATATCCCTGAACACGCGGCTGCAGCTCAAGCAATAGCAATTCAGGAGGACTTTCATGAGTAATATCGCTCTTGTGGGAGCCGGATACATTGGAAAACTGCATGCAAATATTATACGCACCAGTTTTCCGACGAGCCGGATAGTTGCTGTCGTTGAAGAGGTGGAGCATAAGGGAAAAGAGTTCGCTGCCGAATGTGGAGCGCGCTATTACCGGAACCTTTCCCTGGCGCTTGAGAATCCGGACATCGACACTGTGGCGATCTGTGCCCCCACCTTCCTTCACGAAGAATTGGTCCTTGAAGCC
This sequence comes from Spirochaetia bacterium, assembly GCA_049514475.1. Taxonomy (GTDB): domain Bacteria; phylum Spirochaetota; class Spirochaetia; order SZUA-6; family Fen-1364; genus Fen-1364. The sequence goes on along the minus strand of JBEKVA010000022.1, from coordinate 16,044 downwards.
GTGAAGAAAGGCAAAAACGTCTTCTGCGAGAAGCCTCTCGCTGTTTCGCTCGGCCAGGCAGACAATATGATTGCTGCTGTGCGGAAGAACCGTACGGCTGCCCTTTGTGGACACGTGCTGCGCTTCTGGCCAGTCTATGTGAGGGCAAAGGAAATAATTGCAATCGGTTCTTTGGGGAAGCCCCTGTTCGGCTACTGTGAGAGACTGCTCACGATGCCCACCTATACCGAAAAGGCTTGGAACGCCGTTGAGAAAAGAGGAGGCGGGGTCGCCCTCGATGTTCAGATACACGATATCGATTTTCTCTCGTGGGTCATGGGAGAGGCAATAGAGCTGGAATCAAAAGGAGTCTACGAGCCGGCCATGGGGGGGTGGGCACATATCACCACCACGCTGAGATACAGGAATGGGGGTTCCGCTCTCGTACAGGCTGGATGGAGATTCCCCGAAGATTTCCCGTTTACCATGGGTTTTCGTTTCCTCTGTGAAAAGGGCGTAGTTGAGTGGAGCTTCAGGGCGGGCAAGCTGCTTGAACAGAGGGACACTCCGTCGTTTCTCTCGATCTACAGATATGGCGGGAAAGTGGAAAGCGAGCAGATCGATAAGACCGATGCATTTCTCTTGGAATGGAAATACTTCCTGGAATGTCTGCAAAACCACACGCCAGTCGAAAAGGCCAGTTTTGAGAATGGGAAACAGGCGCTACGGCTCGCGCTTGCTACTTCGGAATCGGCACGGTCGGGCAAAAGAGTGAGGTTGTGACATTCTTGAAGCAGTCATAGTACCATCGCGACAAAGCATGCATAGGAAGACACAGTTGAGCAGAAAGCCTAACAACGGCGGGAAGGCTTCCGGGCACGTGACCCTTCGCGACATCGCCGCCGCGACGGGGTTTACCATGAACACCATTTCGCGGGCGCTGAAGGGGAAGGAAGACATCTCCGCGCGCACCCGCGCCCTCGTCCAGAGGGAAGCGCGTCGCATGGGCTACATCCCCAACGCCCTGGCTGCCTCCCTGCGCTCGGGGAAGACGAAAACGATCTCGGTGATCATCCCTGATATCTCCGATCCGCTGTTCGCCATCATGGTGCGGGACATCGAGGCGCGGCTGAAAGAGAAGGACTTCGACCTGTTCATCCAGAACACCGACGAGGACGACGAGCTGGAGCGCCGGGCCATCCGGGCGGCCATTGGCAAGAAGATCGACGGCGTCATCATCTGTCCCTGCCAGAAGAGCGCCGCCAATATCGCCCTCATGCGCGACAACGGCATCCCGTTCGTGCTGATGTGCCGCAGGTTCGCGCGGGGAACCGACGATTATGTCGTGGCCGACGACGTGCGGGGGGGCTACCTGGCCACCCGGCACCTCATCCAGCGGGGGCATAGGGACATCCTCTACCTGAACGCGCCTTCTCATATCTCCTCGGCGCGTGAGCGTCTGCAGGGGTACCGACAGGCCCTGCTGGAAAGCGGTATCAGCTACAGGAAGGCGCTTGTCAGGGAGGTGCCGATCCGCGGGGGAGAGTGCTCGCGAACGCTGCAGGTGCTGCTGAAAGCACGGGTGCCCTTCACCTCGGTCTTCTGCTTCAGCGACCTGATGGCGTGGGAAGCCATCTCGTTCCTGCAGGGAAAGGGGCGCGCCGTGCCCCGCGACGTGGCCATCGTGGGCTTCGACGACATCCAGTCCCGGCTGTACTACCCCTACCCGCTGACGTCGGTCGGATACGGGAAGAAGAAGATCGCCGACATGAGCGTGGACACCCTCATGAAGATCATCGAGAACCCCGCGCGGGGGAGCCGGGTCCAGCGGGCGGTCGACGTTACCCTGGTAGCGCGCAGGAGCACCTGACGCCGGGGAGAAATGATTTGACAAAGCAACATTATCGTTATAGTTTTGGAAAATTAGTGCCTTTAGATGCAGGAACGGCTTGATCCAAACTTTCTCGAATGGAGGTGGAAGATGAAGAAGCTGGTCTTGGTTCTTCTCGTCCTGACGTTGGTGGCCCCGCTCTTCGCTGCCCCAAAGCTGACGAAGATGACATTCATCACCCCGCGCGGGACTCTCGAGGTCATGGATGATTACAATCTCTGGGTTGCCATCCAGATGGGCTACTTCAAGGATCAGGGCATCGATGTCGACATGGAGCCGGGTCCCGGCGAAGCCTTTGCCCCGACCAAGTTCGTCGACCAGAAGCAGGCCGACGTCGGTTATCCTTCCCCGGGCATCCTGACCTCCAGCGTCGATACCGGCATGGATGTCGTCATGGTGTACGAAATGATGGTGGAGCAGGTCTTCGGGTTCGCTGTCCAGCAGGACAGCCCCATCAAGTCCATCCAGGACTTCCCCGGTCACACCATGGCGGTCTGGGACGTTGGCTGGCAGGTCATCATCGACCCGATCCTCGTGGAGGCGGGCATCGATCCCAAGTCCATCACCTATGTCGCCGTTGGCGCGCAGTGGGGACAGGCGGTCGCGCAGGGCAAGGCTGACATCGCGCTGACCTGGAAAGGCCTGGGGCCCCAGTGGGACGCCGTCGGCATGAACCTTCGCTATTTCAAGGGCGAGGATTTCTCAAAGATGCCCGCCAACGGCTACTGCGCCCGCAAGAGCGACCTGAAGGACCCTGCCAAGAGGGCAATGCTGGTGAAGTTCCTCAGGGCGACTTCCATGGGCATCCACTTTGCGCGCACCAATCCGCGCGCGGCCGCGCAGATCACCTACAGCAGGTTCGCCGCCGTGCGGGAGCAGATGAAGCCCGAGCTGGCGCTCAAGTCGATGCAGGAGCTGCACTGGGGATACACGGGCGGCGCGCGGATGGGCACGGGGTATGGCTGGTTCGACATGAACGGGTGGAAGACCTACCTCGACATCATCTACAAGCTCGGACAGACGAAGAAGCTGCTGAGCCTCGACCAGGTTGCCACCAATGATCTGATCAAGGAAGCCAACAACTTCGACCACGCCAAGGTGGAGAGGGACGCCAAGAACTTCAAGCTCAACGACGACTGGAAAGACGTGCCTGTGACAGGCAACTGGTAGGAGACGCCGTCAACCGGCACAGCTGCTGAATACAACAGAACATGCCCGCGGCCCGCAGTTTCAGGGCCGCGGGTTCTCTATTTCCAGGGCGACAGCGCGGCCCGCTTCGCACAGTTTACGATCTCAGCATGTGAGGAAAGCAGATGGGAGTTGTTGTCGACGTTCAGGGTGTGAGCAAGGTCTACGCGAGTGAGCGCGGCCCGGTGAACGCCCTGCATAACTTTTCCATGCAGGTCGAGGAAGGGGACTTCGTGGCCATTGTCGGGCCCAGCGGGTGCGGGAAGACCACCCTTCTCTGGGGCCTGACGGGTCTGCACCCTTTCAGCGCCGGCCAGGCGCTCATGCTGGGCACCCCGATGGAGAAACCGCGCAAGGAGATCGGGATCATCTTCCAGCAGGCCAACCTCCTCCCGTGGCGGACCCTTCTGCAGAACATACTTTTTCCTCTTGAAATCATGAAAGAGGACCTTTCCCTCTACAGGGAGCGCGTGCACGAGCTGATCGCGGGCGTCCAGCTCGACGGGTTTGAAAACCATTTCCCCCGTGAGCTTTCCGGCGGGATGCAGCAGCGCGCCTCGATCGTCCGCGCCCTGTCATTCGACCCGAAAATCCTCCTCATGGACGAGCCGTTCGGTGCCCTCGATGCGTACACACGGGACGAGATGGATACGCTGATTCTGGGAATCTGGAAGGAGACGAAGAAGACCATCGCCTTCGTCACCCACCGCATCGAGGAGGCCGTGTACCTTGCGAACACAGTCTATGTGATGACCCCGCGCCCGGGTACCAACTCGACGGTTTTCCACATCGACCTGCCCCGGCCGCGGCCCGAGGGCATCACGATGGACCGCAAGTACTTCGAAATCGTGGCGGAGATCAAGCGCAAGATCGTGCAGGACGTTGAACAGCAGAAGAAAGAAGGCAAGTACGCCAGCCAGGCGTACAGCACCGTGACCTGAGCGCGAGGGCGCCGCGGTATTTCCGCGGATTCAGGCGCCGCGGATTTAGGACGCTGCGGCATCCCGCGGATTTAGGGGGATGAGAAGATGGATCAGTACGACAAAGAGCTTGAGGAAAAAGTCCCCGAGTTCGAAGGGCATGAGGCCCCCGCGAGCCACGGCGCGCTGGACATTTCCGCCACGGTAACGGCGGTGCAGATCCACGGCTGGAAGCAGGTCCTCGGGATCCTCGCGGTGGCCCTGGTGTTCCTCGGGGGGTGGGAGCTCCTGGTCCGGCTTTTCCACGTGCCGGAGTTCGTCTTTCCGACTCCCAGCGCCATCGCGGTGGCCATCGTGACCAACATGCCCACCGTCTATCCCCATTTCTTCATCACCCTCGGCGAGCTGTTGTCGGGATACCTCATCGGCGCATCCCTGGGCCTGCTGATGGCCGCGGTCCTCACCCAGCTGCCCTTCATCGAAAAGATCATCACCCCGTACATCCTGCTTCTCGTCACGACCCCCACCATAGCGCTGGTGCCGCTTTTGATGCTGCGCATGGGTTTCAACGTCTGGCCGCGTATCATCGCCGTGGCCCTCGCGGTGGGGCCCATGGTCATGATCAACGCCACGACGGGGTTCCGCCGCACCGACCTGGCCAAGATCGCGCTGGCGAAATCCTACGGGGCGACGACATTCCAGATCTTCAGGAAGATCCGCTTCCCCCTGGCCCTGCCCATGATCAACGTCGGCCTCCTGGTGGGCGGGATTTTCGGACTCATCACCGCGGTCGCCTCCGACATGTTCGGCGGCAAGATGGGACTGGGGAACCGCATCTCCTATTATTCGTCCCTGGCCCGCATGGCAAGCTTCTTCGGCGTCATCCTGCTGGTGTCTCTCATCGGCATCTCCATCTGGATCGTCATGGCGGCAGTCGGAAAGAAGTGGTCGAGCTGGCAGGAATAGGGCGCCGCGGTACTTCGCGGATTTGGGCGCCGCGGTAATCCGCGGATTCAGGCGCCGCCGGTAACAGCGGCCGCATGCGTGCGAAAAGGAGGAGTGCATGAAAAAGCATGGAGTCGGAATTGTCGGTTTCGGCTGGGTGGCCGGCGCGCACCTGACGACCTTCTCAGAGCTTCCTGCTTTCGAACCGGTGGCCATCATGTCGCGGCGGAAGCTCGATGCCGCCCAGATCAAGGCCCAGTACGGGGCTGACGTGCGCATCTACAATGATTACGAGAAGTTCCTTGCCGACAAGGACATCGAGATCGTCGACATCTGCACCCCGCACCCCTACCACGCCGACCAGGCGGTCAAGGCGGCGGATGCGAAGAAGAACCTCATCATCGAAAAGCCCATGGCCCTCACCCTCGAGGATGCCCGGCGGATGGTGAAGGCGGTGAAGAAGAACGGGGTGAAGACCTCCATGTGCTTCGAGTGCCGCTTCATCGGCGTTGCCAAGGCCACGAAATACATCATCGACCAGGGGCTGCTCGGCGAGCTGTACTACGCCGAGTGCGACTACTATCACGGCATCGGTCCCTGGTACGGCCAGTTCCCCTGGAACGTGAAGAAGGACATGGGCGGAAGCTCCCTCCTCACGGCAGGCATCCACGCGCTGGACATGCTCTTATACCAGGCAAAGGAGGAGGTGGAGGAGGTCTTCAGCTACGCGACGAAGAACCCCCACGAAGCCTACGCGCCCTATGAGTACCCCACGACAACCGTGACCATGCTGAAGTTCAAGAGCGGCAGGATCGTCGGCAAGTGCGCCTCGCTGATCGATGCGATGCAGCCGTACGTGTTCTCCATGAACTTCGTGGGCTCCCACGGCGCCATCAAGAACGACCTGTTCTATTCGAAGAAGATCCCCGGTCTTCGCAACTGGGCGAAGCTCGACATGCAGCTTGTCGACTCGGGGGACGTTGCGCACCACCCGTACAAGGAGCAGTTCGGCGACTTTGCCGAGTGCCTGGATGCGGGCAGGGAAACCAGCACGCACATCGAGAACGCCTTCGAAACCCACCGGGTAGCGTTCGCCGCGGACAAGTCTGCCGCCACCGGCAAGCCGGTCCGCCTGAGCGAGTTCACCCTGTAGAAGACCACCCGGGGGGCGGGGAACCAAGGCCGCCCGCAGGGCCGGGGGGGTCCGCCCGCTCCCCGGCCTGCCGCTACGGCTTCGGCGGACGCGCGCCCTCGGGGACATCCTGGTAGACGTCGTCGTATTTCTGGAACCCGCTTTTCACGACCACGTCGTACACGTTGCTCTTGTCCACCTGCACGACCGGCAGGAAGTAGCAGGGCACCTGGCCGGTGAGCTTCTTGTTCAGCGCCAGCTCCGCGAGGTCATACATTTTCAGCTGTCCCACCGGGCCGCTTTTCACGCCGTTGACCATGTCGATTGCAAGGTCAATGGCAAGGGGAGAAAGCGTGCGAATGTCCTTGAACACGGTCATGGTGAGCCCGCCGTCCACGATGGACGCGCAGCCCGCCGCGGTGGCGTCCTGGCCTGAGATGGGCACCTTGCCCGCGAGACCCCGGGCCTGCAGGGCCCGCAGGGCACCCAGCGCCGTTCCGTCATTGGAAGCAACGACGGCGTCCACCTTGTTGTTCACCGCGGTGAGGATGTTCTCCATTATGCTGGCGGCATTGTCAGGCTCCCAGTCCTCCACCCACTGGTCGGCCACCACCCTGATCTGGCCCTTGTCGATGAGGGGCTTCAAAACCTCCATCTGGCCGTTCCTCAGCAATATGGCGTTGTTGTCCAGCGGGCTTCCGCCGAGGAGCACGAAATTGCCGCTGTTCTTCACGGCAAGGACCCCGCGGGCCTGCGCCCGGCCCACCTCGATGTTGTCGAATGAGACATACGCGTCGAGCTTGGGGGTCTTGATGAGCCGGTCGTAGGCGATGACCTTCACCCCGGCATCGTGGGCCGCCGCGGCGGCGCTGGCAGCGGCGTCACCGTTTTCAGCGACGACGATCAGGGCGTTCACGCCCAGGCGGACCATGTTTGCGATCTGGTCGTTCTGCAGCTTTTCGTCGTGGTTGGCGACCTGGGAAATGACTTGTACGTCCTTGTCGTAGCCGAGCTTGGTGAGCAGCGCCGCCTCGATCGGCCAGCGCTCGGTGACGAAATCGGAAAAGGAGAGGCCGATCTTTATCTTCGCTCCCCCTGAGCCGGGCCTTCGCTCGCCCGTGCCGCCCGCGAAGGCGCTTGTGGCAGCCGATATGGTAGCCGCGAGAATCAGAAGTATGAGTAGTACCCGCTTCACAGTGCACCTCCTAAGGGTAGGCCAGGGTCAATGTACCTGCTATGGGCATGGGAGGAAAAGCGCCCACGGCCGGCCCGCGCGGCGTCGGGCTGCGCGGCGTCCGCCGGCTGCGGTACGCCGCTATACTTTTTTCACCATCTGCTGGACCTGCGTGAGGAGCTCCGCAGGCTGAAAGGGCTTCCGCAGGAAGCGCAGCGTCTCCCTCCCGTCGCGTGCACGGAAGCGCATGTCATCAGTGTAGCCGGACATGTACAGGACGGGGACTACGGGACGAACCCCGGCAAGTTTCTCTCCCATCTCCACCCCGCTCATCCCGCCCGGCATGACCACGTCGGTCACTACGGCGTCCAGCCTTTCGGGGCTTTCAGCCACCGTGAGCGCCTCCCGGGCGGAGGAGACGGAAATAACCCGGTAGCCCGCACTTTCCAGCACCCTGCTGGCAAGCTCGCGCACGCTCGATTCGTCCTCCACGAGAAGCACCGTGCCGCTGCCGGGACCCGCGGATGACGGGTCTTCCGCCGAGTCGGGACATCCGCCCGCGGAGCGCACCCGGGGGAGGTAAATGGTGAACGTGGCCCCGTTTCCCAGCGCGCTGTCCACGCTCACTTTTCCCCCGGATTGCGTGACGATCCCGTACACGGTCGAAAGTCCCAGCCCCGACCCTTTGCCCTCTGCCTTGGTTGTGAAGAAGGGCTCGAACATGCGTGCCCGGATATCCTCGGACATGCCCACCCCGTTGTCCTGTACCTTCAGGACGACCCAGCCCCCTGCCGGAAGGTCGGCGGGCAGGGGTGCCTGGAAATCAGCGTCCGCCGCCCCGAACACGGCTTTTCCGTCCGGGCCCAGGTCGAGGTCCGCGGTGAACAGGGTCAGCATTCCCCCGCCGGGCATGGCATCCCGCGCGTTGACGGCGAGATTCATGAGGATCTGCTCGATCTGGTAATGATCGGCGCGCAGGCAGACGGCGCGGGGGGCAAGGCGCACGCTGAGCTCGATGTCCTCGCCGATCAGCGGCCGCAGGAGCGTGACCGAGTTCGCCACGACCGCGTTCAGGTCGAGGGCGGTCGGCTGGAGGATCTGCTTGCGGCCGAAGGCGAGGAGCCTGCTCGTCAAGGCAGCGGCGCGCTTGATGGTGTTTCGGATCTGGTTCAGGTCACCAAGGGCTGGCAGGTTCCCTTCCAGGTTGTCCATGAGCAGGCTGGTGTATCCGGAAATCACGGTGAGGATGTTGTTGAAATCATGGGCGATCCCGCCCGCCAGCCGGCCGATAGCTTCCATCTTCTGCGCGTGCAGAAGCTGTTCCTGCGTCAGCCTGAGCTGCTGGAGGCTGCTCTCCAAGTCGCGCATGACCCCGGTCTTGCGCCACGCCGCCGCGGCCTGGTGAGCAAAGGCGGTGAGGACGGGCAGCGCGTTCTGGTTCAGGTCGAGGCCGGAGACCACCAGCAGGCCGAAAAGCTCCTCCCCCACGCTGAGGGGGGCAAGCGCGGCGCTGAACGGCCCCTCTCCCTGGAGCATCGGGACAGGCGGCTCTTCCCCGCCGGCCAGCCGGACGAACTGCTGCCGTGTCAGGCTCGCGATCAGAGCCGTGCGGCCCCCGAGGACCTGCGCCACCGCGGGCACCTCCTCGATGCCAAGGGCCGCCTCGGAACCGTCGGCAACGCTCACCTGTGCGGAGCGGCCGCTGCCGCGGCAGGACGGGCGCAGCCGCCGCCCGCCCGGCCCGGCCTCCTCGATAAGGAACACGGTGGTGTCCAGCCCGAGGACGGAGAGGGCCCCTGCGACTACGGGAAAGATTTCCGCCGGCGTGAGGGCCTGCTCCATTGTCAGTGCCGCCGCGTTCAGCGACTGCAGCAGCCGCTCGGTGCGCTTGTGAACGGTGATGTCGGTGATGATCCCCAGGACGGCCAGCTCCTCCTCGTAGCGGATGAGCTTCGTGGTGAGGATGGCATCGATGCGCTGTCCCGACTTGCCGACGAGGGCGTACTCGTAGGGGCTCACCTCGTGGCCTTCCTGGTGGCGGCGAAAGTTCTGCTCCAGGACGTTCTCGTACCCCGGCGCCGTGAGTGTCCTGAAATCGAAGCTCGGGGCGTACAGCTCAGCGCGGGTATAGCCCATGAGGAGCTCGCATTGGCGGTTGGCGTAGACAACCCCCTTGCTGTTCCTGATGAAGATCATGTTCGGCGTCTGCTCGGCGAGGTTCCTGAACTTCTCCTCGGATTCCCGCAGCACCTTCTCCGTGCGGGCGCGCACGGCAAGCTCCAGACGCACCTCCTCGTACAGGCGTGCGTTCTCTATGGCATTGGAAAGCTGGTCGGCGATGGTCTGCTGCGTGTGCAGGTCCCTCTCTTCGAACGCGTCAAGCTGCGAGCTCTGCATGTCCAGCACGCCGATGACCCGTTCTCCGCGGCGGATCGGTACGGCCAGCTCGGATCTCGTGTGTGTTTCCCCGTCGATTTCCACGTAGCGGGGCTCCCGGCGCACGTCACCGACCAGAAGCGGCCTCCCGCTTGCCGCGACCCACCCGCAGATGCCCTGCGTCCCGATGTTCAGGCGGAACTTCTTGGAGTGAGCCTGGACAAACTCCAGCGTCGAGGCGCGCAGCACCAGCTCGGCGCCCTCGACCAGAAGGATGCCGACGGCGAAATAGTCGAAGGAGGCGCGGATGAGGGTGACGGCCTGCAGGAGCAGCTCGTCGAGGGGAAGGAGGGTCGTGGTCCGGCGGGAGATCTCGGCGATCAGCTCCTGCCGGTGCGCCCTCTCGCGCAGGTCGGTGGTGAGCTCCCGCAGCGGGTTGAACAGGTGCCGGCTCATGACGCCCCAGCCGAGGATGGCGACTGCCATGGCGCTGGTGATCGACATGACGGGAATCCGTATCTGCGCCAGGGCTCCCAGGGTGAAGCCGGCAAAGATGAACGCGAGGCTGATGATAACGAACACCCGCAGGATGTCCCGCCGGCGGAGCAGAACGAGCAGGAGGGACAGCACCACGGAGAGACCGGGAATCACCGCGGTGAGGTATCCCCACTCGCTCATCTCGTAGAGGGCGGCCCCGGTGGCATCCAGGAACGCACCGTACACAAGGCGCCCCTGGAGGAGGGGAACGACGTGCGCGAAGGAAAAAATGGCCACGGCAAGGGCCACCCAGCGCGGCCAGCTGCGGCGCACGGTGGTGAACCGGGCCACGAAGAGAAGAAGGAATGGAGCCATGAAGGCAAAGCAGCCCGTGGCAGCGTACAGGAGCGGATCGGTCTCCCCCAGGTGAAACCACAGGAAGAGACGCAGAAGCAGGGACGAGCCTGCCCATCCCGCCTGCAGCAGCGCGAACACGGCGAAGGTGAGATTCATCGGCTTGCGGACGCCCGATCCCCCGACGATGATCAGCAGCGCCGTCGAGATCATGAGGGAGAATGCGAGAGCAATGAAATCCACGATGAGAAGAAGGGGCATCAGCCGTGTCGTCCTCTCTCAATGTTCGGCGGGAGAGAGGGTAATATGTACGATCAGGGCGCCTCGGGTGCTCCGATTCGCTTGCCCCGCAGGGAGATGATCGAAATGGCGATGATTGCTGTTCGTGAGAAGGAGCCGGCGGCGTAGAGCAGGCGTTCCGCTGGTAAGCCTGCCGCGTAGTGCCGCATGATGAGGTCCATGCCGAGCTTTCGCTCGGCATCCTCCTCGACGATGCGTGCGCTGCCGGTGCCGGCAACGCTCCTTCCGCGGGCGCCATACCCGCAGGGGGAGGCTGCCGGGGTGACGGCGAGCTCCGTGCTGGCGGAAAATCCCACCAGCGGGTTTTTTTTCATGAGCTCGATTTTCGTTCCCTGGAGGGCGCTGTGCACGTACAGCACTCCCTCCGCGTGGGCGAAGCAGACGGGTATGACGTAAGGGGCCGGGGAGTCGTTGAAGGCGATGAAGAGCAGGGAGGCCTTCTCGAGGATGTCCCGCAGCTGGACGGGATCCGTGATCTCCTTCTCGACGCGTCTCATGCTGCGCGCATGTCCCGCGTGGCTCATGACTGACTCCCTTCCGCCTCAAGCCAGCCGCTCATCGCTGTCGGAGCTCTCGGCGCACAGAAGGGTATCCAGCGGCCGCCTGGTGGAGAAGACGTCCTTTTCCTCGAACATGCCCTGGAAGCGGAACAGGGAGGCCATGCGCTCGGGAAGGGCGTCGTAGACGGTGCGGGAGATGGAGATTGCCCCCGCGCGGGTGGACTTCTTTTCCAGGTGGGCGGCGTAGTTGATCACGTCCGAGACGATCTTGCCCGTGTCGATTGAGAACTTCACCATGCCCGAGTCGATGCCCAGCCGCAGGGCGACATCGGTGGAGGCGGCCGCCGATGCGGTGAGATTGAAGATGGGCATCGTGCTCTGCACCTCCACGGCAAAGCGGACCGCGCGCGCCGCGTGGTCCCGCAGCGCGAAAGCAATGATCCCCCCGTCCCCTGCCCAGTTCCAGAAACGGCCATCCACCCCGCAGAGCTTCTCCCGCAGGAAGCTCCAGAGGTTGTAGTACAGCTTCTCCATACGCCGTGCCCCGAGCTTTCGCACGAGGGTGGAGTTGCCAACGATATCCAGGCTGATGATGGACAGCTCGTACTCTTTTCCATCTTTCAGGCAGCCCCAGTTGACCAGGTCCTGGGGGTCCCTCTGAACCGCGACGACCTTGCGGGTCTTGAAATCGTAGCGGATGCCGGTGCGGATGAGCTTGCCGAGGAACTCCTCCAACCCGTCGACGCGCACCGGCCTGCCGTTCACGGTGCCCTCGTCCACCTCCACCACGAGCTTCAGCAGGGCCGGCATTTCCCCACGCTGCTCGCAGCTCTCGACAAGGAGCCCCGCGCACTTGCGCGCGGAAAGAGAGATATGGTTGCGCTGGCCGGCCGCCTCGTTGGAATCGAAGCATCCGAGGACCAGCTGGCCGAGCTGGTTGACGGCATCAGTCTTGAAATTGGCCGCGATAAGCTCGATCAGGTCGTTGCGAATGGCAGGCTCCAGGTGCATCAGGATCTTCCCTTCGTGTTGTCGTCATGCAGGCGATGTAAAATGGAACGATTGGAGATATTTATTGTCACCATGGCCGAGTGCATTTGTCAACAATTTTTTTCGTCAGGTAAAGTGTTCCGCGGCCATCCGCGCCAGCTCTGCCAGACGCAGGGGAACGGCACCGACCGGCACCTTATCGGCTACCCCCACGATCGCCTGGGGATCCCGGACGGCATCAGCGAAGGCTGCCCCCGCTGCGATTTCGAACTCACTCTTCGGATGGTCGGCAAGCAGGAAGTCCTGGGCAATTCCACCCCATAACACGATATGAGTTCCACTCTGGCTGCGTGCATCGCTAAGTGTGCTATCCCCCTGAGGCGGGCCACAGATGCCCTGTATACAGTCGATGCCGCAGGCGGCGAGCCCCGGCAGCAGCCTGCGCACCGGCCCCCCCACGTGCACGACGAGGAGCTTGCCCTGCGCGTGAAGTGTATCTGCCGTGGCCTGGTAGCTCGGCGCAAGTCTTTCCTGGAAGGTTTCGAGGGTGATGAATTGGCCGTCGAGATTGTCGGGGGAAAGGACAACGCTGCCGGGCAGCGCGGCGATCTCACCCACGAGGGGAGCCAGTGTCTCTTCCAGCACGGAGGCGATTTCCTGGATCGCGTTCGGTTCTTCCATGAAGAGCATCAGCCCGTCCGACCACCCGAGGAAGGCATGAAAGAGCTCTGACCATGGTCGGTATGGAAGCTCCAGGGCGGGCAGCTCTCCGGAGGAGACCTCCTGGACAAGGGCGGGAGAAAGAATGTAGCGGCGGGCGCGCGCCACCGCGAGAGCGGCCTTCAGGTCGGCGGGGCCCTTCACGGGGTACTCCGACCGCCACCAGTCACCATCCGGGCCAATGGTCCAGCGGGAGGTGAGGGTGCCCTCCGGTGTTTCCCACGCAAGGGTCCTCTCCGTCGCGCCGCGCTGGTCGTGCACATTGATTCCGGGAAGCAGGGCGCGCCACGGTCTCACGCTTCGCCACAGGGGCACATCGAGATCGCGGCACACCTCGGAAAGACTCATTCCCTTCCATTGATCGGGAAGCGTGCCCTTCTTCGCGTGCCACTCGTGCCAGGAGCCAAGATCGGGAAGGAAGCGCGGCAGGGTCATGAAAAAACAGTACGCCCCCGGCCTCCGCCGGGTCAATCGAGATCGGATCGCCTTCCCAGGAGAGGTGCGCCCTCAGACCTGCCAGTCCAGGACGTACTTCCGGTTGGCGTCGGTGAACCCGCCGACGATGATCATGATCAGGTCGATCAGCACCCAGATCCCCAGCCCGCCGAGGGTGAAGATCATCGCGATGCCGGTCCCGATCTTTCCCACGTAGAACCTGTGCACGCCTAGAGCGCCCACGAACAGGCACAGGAGGAGCGCGGCAAGGCGGCTGTGAGGGCTGACAGGCTTGTCGGCCCGAAACCCCGGCGAAGTGATCTTGGGGTGCGCCGGGTGGCCGCAGTTGGGACAGAAGGTTGCCTGCTCGGAAATCTCTTTCCCGCAATTCTGGCAGAACATGGATGTACCTCCGCTTCTTCCAGTACAACACCGCCGTGCGCGCGACATGTCCCCGCGGAAATACCGCGGTGCCCAAAATCCACAACTCCACGGGGTACCGTGGAAGGAGTACCGTGGCGCTCAGTAACTGTATCTTTTCACGATGGCGTTCAGAAGCTCGTCCATTTTCAGGAAGATGCTCACCAGCTCGGGATCGAACTTCTTGCCCGCCTGGTAGCGGATGTAACGCAGCGCGTGCTCCTGGCGCCATCCCTGCTTGTAGGCGCGCTCGGAGATGAGGGCATCATAGACGTCGGCAATCGCGACGACCCGCGCCGAGAGGGGGATCTCGTTGCCCACCTTGCCCGGGCCCATGTAGATCTTCTCCGAATAGAGGTTGTCGATCCGTCCCGGGTACCCGCTGCCGTCCCAGTTCTCGTGGTGATTGAGCGCCACCTCCGCGGACATGTAGTCCCAGAACGAGGTGGTCCGCTTGAAGAGGCGCGCGCCGAGGATCGTGTGCTGGCGCATCATCATTTTCTCGTCGTAGGTGAGCTGGCTCGGCTTCTTGAGGATCACGTCGCTCACCGCCACCTTCCCCACGTCGTGGAGGATGGCGGCGGTGCGCAGCACGTCGCGCATCTTCTTCACCTCGCGCCCCGAGACGCCGCGCCGCGTTGCCCACGTTTCGTAGAGCTCCACCGCGTAGGCGCCCACCCGCTTTGCGTGCTGGCTTGTCTCGAAAGGGTCGCGCAGCTCCGCCAGCTCCACCATCCGCAGCACCATCTCCCGCGAGAGGCGGGCCTTCTCGATGGCATCCGCCGCGTTCAGCGCGAATTGCGAGATGAACAGCTTGTCCTGCATGGAGAAGGCGGTCACCTCCCCCTCGTCGTTTTTCGCATTGATGAGCTGCAGCACGCCGACGATCTCGTTCTCCCGCGTCTTCAGGGGAACGCAGAGGATCGAGCGGGTGTGGTAGTTCGTCTTCTGGTCGAAGGCCGGGTTGAATGCAAAGCTGACGTCGCTCTTGATATGGTAGACGTCGTCGATGAGGATCGTTTCCCCCGTCTTTGCCACGTAGCCGGCCAGGGAGCTTTTGTCGATGCCGATGGAGGCGCTGCTGGGGATGTACTTGTCCTTCGTCTCTCCGCGGAAAAGGGTGTCGTTCTGCACGTAGCTGAAATACAGGAAGCCCCGCGCCGCCTGGTAGATGGTGCCCGCGTCCGCGTTCACGAACTGCCGCGCCTCCGAAAGTATCTTTTCAAGCAGGGAATCGAGGTCCTTGATGGTGAAGAGGGTTTCAATGGTGCGGAACAATTTCAAGGTGTCACGTTTCATCGAGGTCTTCTAGTATAGTCGGAAATGGGCCGGCTCTCAAGAAGCGGCGGTGTCGCCGAGCAGGAACCCGCGCAGGTCCTCCACCGTGGCGCAGTAGAAGCGCGCGTTCGCCCTCATGTACTGCTCGATCTCGGGGACCCGATGGCTCCACCCGGCGGCGGCAATGGCCACCCCCGTCGTGCGGGACATGAGAACACCCGGCTTCAGGTCATCCACGATCAGCGCCTCCGCGGCGTCGCAGCCGAATCGGCGCAGCCCTTCCTGGACCGGCCACGGGCTGGGCTTCCGTTTCTCCTCATCGTGCTCCCACCCGAAGATGAGGTCGGGAACGAAGGGGGGATCCGTGACGGCGCGATAGTGGGCTTCGATGACTTCGCTCTCCGAGTGCGAGATCACCGCCACCAGGCCGCCCTGCCCGCGGTAGTCCAGGAGCAGCTCGCGGAAGCCGGGGAAGAAGGGCGGGATGTGCGTCGTGGTCCAGCTCCGCCAGATCTCGAACTCGCTCTTCATCTCCTCCTGGTTCATGCCCAGCTCCCCCAGGAGGTACTCCATGATGCCGTGGAAGTTGTACAGGAGCCACTGCTCCCGCGTGGGCGGAGTGCGCCCCGGGCGCAGCGTGGCCAGTGCCTGGAGGTGAGCGGGGTAGTGGATGGCGCCGGTGCTGTCGACGGCGGTGTCATCGTGATCTATGAAGAGGCAGCGGTAACGGAGGCTCATGTGACTGATCGACTCTATGGACGATGCCTGCCAAAGTCAACCGCGCCGTCCGACGCGGGGACGGCGCCGGCAGGAAGGCTGTTGGCAGCGGGGCGGGCATTCCGTATAATCGAAGCATGGTGCGTCGTGAAAGTCGCATCGTTCCAGCGGATGAGAGTTCCGCCCGGGTAAGCGCCGGAGCGCCCGGTAGCAGGGTCCAGTCAGCGGCAGAAATGTTGATGACCGAG
>JBEKVA010000021.1:0-20692 GCA_049514475.1 Spirochaetia bacterium | reverse complement strand
TCCGTAGAGCAGAAAGTCGATGGCAAGCTCCTTCACGCTGCCGCTGTGGCCCTTCTTCACCACGCGAAGGGTGGCGCCGCCGAAATAGCTTTCCATGATCGAGGTCAGCTGCGCATCGGGAAGCTTCGCGGCTGCCGCGAGGCACTTGGCGATGATCTCCCCGTGGCTGCGGTGCGAGCCGAATGTGAAGTCCTCCACGCCCAGGGGCATGCACTGCCCCACCACGGCTGACTCCTGCCCGATGGAAAGGTGCGCCGGGCCCATGTGGTCGTACGTGATGCCCTGGTAGGCGCCTTTCGTCTTTATGGTGTTCAGCATGGTCTCGAACTCGCGGATGATCACCATGTCACGCCAGGCGCGCACCAGCGTGTCCTTGCCGTGCTTTGCCACTTCCTTCTTGAGATCCGGCACGTAAGCGTTCAGCGGAATGTCGGTGAAGCTCAACGTGGCGGCTTTGCGCGTCTCGCGCGGGTCAACGACTATCGATTTGGGCATGTCTGCTCTCCGTTCGTAGCTGTGTGATGCACTCTATCGGGCGAGAAGAAGCTCGAAGCCGGCAATTGCTTCTGCCAGCCCCTGGAGGAGGCGTGCGCCCGGCGCGCCGTCCACCACCTGGTGATTCACTGTGAGGGAAAGACCGATCTGCGGGATGAAGCTCACGCTGCCATCGGCGGCCATCACGGGTCCGGGCACGATGGTCCCGACGCCGAGGATGGCACACTGTGGAGCGTTCAGCACCGGGGTGAAGCCGTGCACGCCGAAGGCGCCGAGGTTGGTGACCGTGAAGGTGCCGCCCGCCATTTCCTCGGGGCGGATGCCCCCATCGCGGCAGCCGGCGATCAGGCGCGCTGACTCCAGCGCGATGTCCCGCAGGCTCATCGCCTGCGCGTTTTTCACCACGGGCACCATCAGGCCGCGCGGGGTGTCCACGGCGAACCCGAGGTGTACTGCCGCGTACTGGCGGATGGTGTCCCCGAGGAACAGCGCGTTGCAGTCAGGGAATTGGGTGAGGGTCCGTGATACGGCGAAAAGGATCATGTCATTGATCGTGACGGATCGAAGCCCCATGGCCTCGGGGCTCTCCTTGAACTTCTTCCTCAGAAGCTGCAGCGAGCGGGCATCCGCGACGGAATGCATGGTGAGCTGCGCCGTGGTCTGCAGGGAGGCGAGCATCCGCTCGGCAATCAGCTTGCGGATCCCGACAACCTTGATCTCGCGCACCTCACCGGCGGGTAGAGGCCCGGGGGCGGGCGCATACGCCGGCGCGCGGGCCGGGGCGGCGGCTCCAGGCGTCGCTGCCTGCACGTCACGCTCGATGATCCTGCCGCCGGGGCCCGTGCCGCGAAGGCCGTTGAGGGTGACTCCCCGCGATGCGGCAAGCGCCTTGGCCCTCGGGGATGCCATGATCCTTCCGCTGGCGGCCGGGGCTGCACCTGGGGCAACGCTCGGGGTCGCTGCCACGCTCGCCGAAGGGGCCGCTGCAGCCGACGCCGCGGCTTTCGAGACTGTCGCGGGGACCGCTGCGGCAGCCGCGCCCCCATTCGTCGGCGCGCCCTCTCCACGAAGCGCATCGACGTTTTCTCCCGGCTTTCCGATTGCGGCTATCGTGGAGAGCACGGGAACATCACTTCCCGCATCGCGGAAAATCGCCAGAAGTGTGCCTTCCGCGGGGGACTCGACCTCGAATGTCGCCTTGTCGGTCTCCACCTCGCAGAGAACCTCGCCAGCCTTCACCGGGTCTCCGGGTCCCTTCTTCCAGCCGATAATGACGCACGTTTCTACGGATTGGCCCTGCTTGGGCATGATTACGGGGGTTGCCATGACAGTTTTCACAATAGTTTTGCGACCGGCGAATGTCAATACAATAGTCATTGCCTAAACTATTGACGGCTGAAAGACGAACATGGTAGTGTACACACTCTGAAACAGGGATAAGGTATCTATGGCGGAAAGCCGGGATTTTCAGGATTTTGACGAAGAGTTCTCCACCGACAAAGTGTATTGCGCCAATTGCAGTCACTGCAAGCTCATCAAAATTCCCATGGGCAGCTCCAGCCAGTACGGCCTGCGCGTTCGCTGCGACGCGGGCAAGTGGCGCAAGAAGCTCGGCGAGGAAAAGGTCTACAAGTACTTTACCGTGATCCGCCGGACCCTCGACCAGTGCGGCGCCTACGAACCCATGGGGGAGGTGGAGATATTCCTGAAGGAGCTCCGCCAGAACCTTCCCATCAAGGACGAGATCTATTCATGAGAAATACCATGGCGCGGCTGCTCGTTCTGGTGACGTGCGCCGCCGCATTCGGCCTGCTGTCCTCCTGCGCCGCCCCAAAGCCGTTTACTACCGAGGGGCTCTCCGTGGAGGAGATGTTCCAGCGCGCCCAGGATGCCGCTGACCGGGGCGACTACAAGCAGGCAATCGACTATTACACCGCGGTGCCCGAGAAGTTCCCCGACGACAAGGCGCACCAGGTCTGGGCAACCTACGAGATGGCCTTCATCTACCACAAGATGGGAAAATCCGAAGAGGCTCTCCCGCTGGTCAACCAGATCCTCGACCGCTACACGAAAGAGGGGGATTCGCTGCCTCCCGCGCCCCTGATCCTCGCTCAGAAGCTGAAAACCCGGGTTGAAGCGGCCATAGAGAAGACTCCTCCGAAGAAACCGTGAAGCGCTACGCCTACTGTCCCGTCTGCGGCGCGGCCTTCGACAAATCCTCCGCGGCCCCGATGAGTCACCTCCTGCACTGCGCACGTTGTGGATTTGACTTCTGGCAGAACTCGAAGCCGGCAGTTGCCGCCATCGTCCTCAGGCAGGTCGCCGGGCAGCCCCACGTGCTTCTCACCCGCCGCGGCATCGAGCCGTACAAGAACATGTGGGACCTGCCGGGGGGCTTTCTGAACAACGGGGAGCATCCCGAGCAGGGGCTCGCGCGCGAGCTTGCCGAGGAGCTGGGGACCTCACCGTTGAATCCCATGCTCTACCGCATCGAGATCGAGGAGTATCCGCGTGATGACGTGGCGCAGGAGGCTCGATTCGTTCTCAGCATGTATTATCGCTGCGACCTGCCCGCGGATGCCGTGCTCACTCCCGCCGACGATGTCGAGGAGGCTGCGTGGTATCCCCTGCACGCGCTTCCCGAGGCGGTTGCATTTCCCGCGAACCGGCGCGTGCTGATGTCTCTGCGGGAAAGCCGCGCGGCAGGCGGGGCGGGCGCTGCCGCTCCGAAGACCCCGGGGAGCTCCTCAGCTCTTCGCTGAGTCCCCTGCCTCCCCGCCGACCCCCTCCGTCAGGCGCAGGAGCTTTTCCCGGTCGACAAGCTGCAGCGTATCGTTTCCCAGGGCAAGCACGCCGTCGGCCTGCAGGCGGCTCAATACGCCGCGGACCACTTCCATGGGAAGCTCGAGGCTGAGGGATATCTCTTCGAGACACGTGTGGTAGGAGACCGAGGGCGCGCTGCCTGGCAGCTCCTGGAAGAGGTAGCGCAGGTGCAGCGCGATCAGCCCCTGCGCGTCCTTTTTCACCAGGTGCTGGATCTTGATGTTGGCATTCTGCAGCCGCCGGCACAGCTTGTCGATGATCGTCAGGGCGATCTTCGTATTGCGGGCAACCAGGTTCTGCAGTCCTTCCCTGTCGAAGACCAGGAGCTCAACATCGTCGATGGCCGTGACGGTGGCGGTGCGCTGGATGCGGTTGACGATGGCCATCTCCCCGAAGAAGTCCCCCTTCTCCAGCACCGAAACCACGTGGGTCTTTCCGGCGAACCTCTTGCTCACGCGGACCTTGCCCTTCTGGATGATGTACATCTCCTCGCCGACTTCGCCTTCGCGGCAGATCTCGGCACCCGGGGCATAGTCGCGTGAGAATCTCTGCAATTGCTCGTCTGGCATGAGATTTTCATTCTACTGGAAATCGAGCCCCCGGTAAAGCAAAAGGAGGCGAGGGGTCATGCAAGCAGCCGGCACGGCGGCCCGTCATCGGTTCGGGGGTGACCACGCATGATCAACGAGCGGACTCTCGCCGTCTTCCTTTGCGCTGCCGTGCTCTGCGGCTGCGGCCCGGTTGTCGACCCGCGGACGCGGGACGTCGACCTTCGCCCTCCTCTCATCCAGGCCGTCGCCGCGCGCGGTCCCGAGGAGGTGTGCATAGAGTTCGACGAGGAGGCCGCGCTCGCACCTGAGCGCATCAGCATCTCCCCGCCCCTCGGGGTCACCGGGGTCACGGGGCCCGCGAAGCAGGTGGTCATCAGCGGGCAGACGCAGCGGCCTGGGCAGCGTTACACCCTGGAGGCGGAAGCCCGCGATGCGCGGGGCAACTCGGCATCCTTCATGGCGGAGTTCTATGGCTACAACGGAAGGGTGCCGCACCTGCTCATCAATGAGCTCACCCCGCGCGGATCAGGGAGTCACCCGGACCTCGTCGAGCTGAAGGCGCTCTCCGCGGGGGACATGGGCGGCGTCGTCTTCTTCCACGGCACCCCGTCGGCCTTCGCCGCGAGATTCGTCTTTCCATCGTTTCCTGTAACGACAGGGAGCTTCATCATCGTCCACTGCAGGCCCGCGGGGGATCCCGCCGAGATCAACGAGACAGGCAGCCTGAGCGAATCCGGAGGTCTCGATGCATCAGAGAGCGCGCGCGACTTCTGGATCCCCGAGGGCAGGGGTCTTGCCGGCAACAACGGCATCGTCGCCCTCTACGACCGGCCCGGGGGCAGGTGCATCGACGCCGTCCTGTACAGCAATCGCACCTCGCAGTCGGACAGCAGGTATCGGGGCTTTGGCAGCGCTGAGATGCTGGCCCAGGCGGAAGAGCTCCTGCGGGACGGGGGCTGGAAGGCGGCCGGCAGCCGCATCCTGCCCGAGGACGGGGTCAGCCCGGAAGGGTCTACCGCGACGCGCTCCCTCTGCAGGAGCCCGGCATCCGCGGATACTGACACGGCGGATGACTGGCACATCGTTCCCTCACGCAAAGCAAGCTTCGGCGCGGAGAACTCTGCCGAGGTCTACGTTCCCTCGGGAGGCGGGACGGAAGCCGGGGCGGCACCATGACGCTGTGCGCCGAAGGCGCACAAAGGGGGATTGCCTGAGGCTAAAGGACTTCCTTGATCATCTTTTCCAGCGCCTGGCGGGGCACCGCGCCGATCTGCTGCTTCACCAGCTGGCCCTTGTTGAAGACCAGGAGGGTGGAGATGCTCACGATGTTGAACTTCTGCGCCAGGTCTCCCTCGGCGTCGACGTCGATCTTGGCGATCTTGATCTTGTCCTTGTAGGCGACGGCAAGCTCCTTGAGGATCGGGGCGATCATCTTGCACGGGCCGCACCACTCCGCCCAGAAATCGGCAATGACGGGTACCGTGGATTTCACGACCTCTGCATCGAAATTGCCCGCTGTGACTGTGACTTCTTCTGCCATGGTCCCTCCTGTTGCCTGAGAAGGCTACTATAGCCCTCCCCGAAAGTATTGGGCAATCCCCATGCCGCGGCGAGGTCCGACACGGCTGCGGGCGTGCGGGCGCGGCCGCAGCCGCACGCGGGCCTCGCGCGGCCTACGCCTCTTCGCGGCCGCCGCGGCGTTTCCGCTTCAAGTCCTTCAGCCGGAAATCAGTGATCAGGTCCCACACGTAGGTGAGATTCTCCTCGAGGACACGCTTGTCCGCCGCCGCCAGGTCGGTATAAACGCGCTTCACCCGCTCCAGGGCCGTGAAGAGATCGTTCAGGAAAAAGGCGGCTTCCAGGACGTACTGTTTTTCTTCCCTTTCGATGGCGGCATAGTTGCGGGGGAAGCTGCGCAGCTGGGTGACCAGGCGGTTGAGCACCTGGGGGACTTCATCCCGGTTGTTGGAGGCGAGGAAGCGCAGCTGCGAATCGAGGCTCAGCATCTCCGAGGAGTTCATTGAGTACATGGTGTCGCGCAGCGCGGTGCTCAGCTCGGGCCAGCGTTCGCGCTCGAGGGTGGACAGCGCCCCCACCAGCCGCCGCACCTCATCACCCGCATCGTTGTGGAAGCGCGCCTCGGGATACTTGGCAATCCGCTTGAGATTTTCCTCCACGACCTTCTCGGCGATGCTGGGGTCTTTCTTCGCCGCCGGGCGGACCGGCCCTGCCATGATCCGCTGTTCCTCCCTCCTGACCAGCTCCTCGATGGCGCTGATTTCCGCGAGGAGGAACGAGGAGACATCCGTCCCGGCGCGCAGCGCACCAATGTAGCGCCGCTCGAATGCCTCGCGGAGGGATCTCGGCTTGAAGAACTTGCTGACGTACTCGTCGTAACGCCTTCGGATCTTCTCCACGCTGGAGGAAATCTCGCCCGGCGTCAGCTTTCTTTCCACGGTCTTCCCTTCATAACGGAATCTCACCCATTCGTCAAGAAATCATGGTGGTTTATCAGCGAGTATACGGCGAATGGAGCGCCCGGAGAAGCGCCCACGCCCTCCAGGGCGAGGTGCGGCGCCCGGAAACCGCGTGCCTGCCGCGCGCCTGCCTCTTGCAACGCTGCCCCTCATGAGGATACCTATGGGCATGCTTTCTTTTCGTTCCCTTCGTCTTCTCCCCGCGTGCCTCCTGCTGCTGTCGGCAGCCTCGGCGCACGCCCTGGCACCTGTCAGGATTCCGCTGGCGGATTCCCCTGTTCCCCCGACGCTTCACGCGCGCTCGGCAATGCTCATCGAGGCGCGCACCGGCACGATCCTGTACGAGGATCATGCCGACACGGTGCTTGCTCCGGCCAGCCTCACGAAGCTTATGACGCTCCATCTCGTGCTCGAGCAGATACCCTCCGGCCGCCTGGATCCCAACGAGCAGATCGTGCCGGGGCCCGATGCATGGGCGCGGAGCATGCCGCCGCGCTCCTCCCTGATGTTCCTCGGGCCGCGGCAGACGGTGAGGATCGAGCAGCTGATGAAGGGGTTGGTGGTGGACTCCGGCAATGATGCCGCCGTGGCCCTTGCCGATCGCATAGCGGGATCCGTGCCCGCGTTCGTGGCCCTGATGAACCAGGAGGCCCAGCGCCTTGGCTACCGCGACATGCGGTTCGTCGAGCCGGCGGGGATCAGCTCGGCGAATGCCATCACGGCTCGCGAATACGCCGACTTCTGCCGGCGGTTCATCGAGCTGCACCCCGAGGCGCTGCAGAGCCTGTTCTCCCTGAAGGAGTTTACCTACCCGCAGAGTGAAAACCTCGGCGAGGGCAACCACGAGAAACCGATCACGCAGCAGAATCGCAACGTGCTCCTGGGACGGTACGAGGGCACCGACGGGTTGAAGACCGGCTACATCGACGAATCGGGATACAACATCGCCGTGACCGCCACCCGGGGCGGCATGCGCCTGATTTCCGTCATCCTCGGCGTGCCCAGCCGCGGGCGGGTCAGCGGCACCCGGCTGCGCGTGATGGAAAGCGAGCAGCTGCTGGACTACGGGTTCAACAACTTCACGACCCTGCAGCCATCGTATCCTCCCCTCGTGGCTGTACGGGTGTGGAAAGGCCGCTTGCGCAGCGTGCAGGTGGCCCCCGAGCGCGCGCCCTATGTCGTGGTGCCCCGCGCGCAGGCGGGGGAGGTGAGCGCCGTCGTCGATCAGCGCAGGGAAGTGATTGCCCCGGTGATCGAGGGTCAGCAGATGGGATCCATCACGGTATTCCTGGCCGGCCGCGAGCTGACGCGGTTCCCCCTCGTTGCGGAGAGCGGCGTCGGCAGGGGCAACGTACTGGTGCGGCTGTTGCATTCGATTGCCCTCCTGTTCCACAAGGTCTGACCGCCCCGCTGGCGGGGCCGCAGGCGAGGGGCGGCCGGCGAGGGCCGCAGGCGGAGGCCGCGCGGATTGACCGCCTCACGCGGGGTTTGTACCTTTCCTTTGAGCGCGCGTCCGCACGCGTTTCAGAGGAGGATTCTATGGCAGTCCGCGTTTCGACCGCAGAGTGGAAGGGGACCCTGAAGGAGGGCACCGGTACCGTGAAGCTTGCAAGCGGCGCCTACGAGGGGCCGTTCACCTTTGCATCCCGATTCGAGTCGGGCAAGGGGACAAACCCCGAGGAGCTCATCGGGGCGGCGCACGCCGGCTGCTTCTCCATGTTTCTCTCCGCGCTGCTCTCGGATGCCGGTTTCAAGCCCACCCGCATCCAGACATCCGCCACCGTGCACCTCGACGAAGGACCGAAGATCACCCTGATCGAGCTTTCCACCGAGGCGGTCGTGCCCAATCTCAGCGAGGAGCTGTTCCAGAAGCAGGCGGAGGCCGCCAAGAAGGGGTGCCCGGTATCGGTGGCCCTGGCGGGCCCGAAGATCACGCTGAAAGCGAAGCTGCTGAAATAGGCGCGGCAGGGGACCGCGCACGGGGGACACGGCGATCACTGATTGACGATGAAGGGGACCAGGCCGCCGGTAAGCACGCCAAAGCCGTCGATGAAAAGAACTGGCTCGAGGACGAGCCGGTTCTGCGCCGGCTGGTAGAAGCTTGATCCATACGCGTCGGTCAGCCAGGCCCCGGGGACCAGCGTGAGGACCTCGTAAGGGATCACGGCCCACCAGGCGCCATTCAGACCTTCGGCGGGGATGGTGAACGGGGTCGTGCCGGTGGCCGCGACGCCGTTGACATCGGCGAACTGCATTGATCTGCTGGGAACCGGCAGGCCCTTCATGCCGCCCGCATCGCCATAGAAATAATTGACCACCTGCGCCGATTTCCCCGATCCGGGAGGCAGGCTCACCGTTCCTTCGAGCCTCAGCCAGAGCACGCCGTTTTCACCCTGCACGTTGTGAATGATATTGGTGATGGCGAAGGAGGGCGGGGGGAGAGCCTGCAGCGGCTGGGCGGGGGCTGCCGTCGGGACGCCGGCCTCCGCGGAGGGCGCCGGCCCGTTGATGGCATCCTTTGCGACGAAGCCCTCGTCCACGACGCGGCGGAAATGGTCGTAGTCGACCCAGCCATAGCCGTCGTCACCCCACGATCTGCCCCACGAGTTGATGAGCTTGAAGGCGTGCCGTGCATCATCGTATCCGACCAGCACCATGGCGTGGCCGCCGGCGCGTTTCCCTCTCCCGTCTTTCCAGATGGTCCCGCGGCGCGTCGCTATGAAACCCTGGTCCACGGTGGTACCGATCACGACGGGGTACCCCGCGTTCAGCTGGGCCTTCACCTCCATCACGTCGCTCACGTTCACCTGGCGCCAGTAGTCGATGCGGTAGCGGCGGGCGTTCGCTGCCGTGATTGCCGACGGCTGGCGGCGGAAGTCGGAGTCTGTGTAGGGCATGTCGGCAAGGGTCGCCGCCCCCCGCTCGTGCAGAAGGTCAAGCGCATCGGGAAGCGTGCAGCCGCCGTCGCGGCCGCCGTTGACCTGGTTGTAGATGAATGCCGGGCTGAAGACGTGCGCGGGATTGGAGACGCCTCTGTCCGTGAGCGGCCATCCCTCTTCCCTGCGCTCCTGGTAGCTTTTCAGCGCATAGGCGATGGCCCACCCCACGCAGGATTGCTGATTCCCCTGGTTGCCGGGCGGGGGCAGCTCCGCGGACAGGTCGATGCTGGTGCGAAGCTCGGCGCCGGAAAAGGGCGTGGAGGCAAGGGGGATTCCGCGCAGCCTGTCCTTGGGCGTGAAGGTGAGCCCGGTGGCCTGGGCGGCGCAGAAAGGTGTCGCGGCGCAGAATAGCGCGATGCACAGCAGGGTGACGAAGGAGCGCGGTCGAAGCAGCCTTCCATTTTTCATTGCGAACATCCCGCGGAGGCGCCCCCGCAAGTCCCATGATACTGGAGAGCGCGGCAGGGCGCAATTGCCGGTGCCCCTTTCCCAGCCGGGGATGCTCCGCTATCCTGCACGGAGAGAAGGGAGAACAGGCCCGTGGCGGAAATCGTGTCGCTCTCGATGATCTGGGACCGGGCGCGGCACAACGCGTTCACTGACCTCGCGCGGGTGCGGGGAACGTGGTACTGCGTTTTCCGCGAGTCGGAGGGACACCAGGGAAGCGTGGGCAGGATCCGCGTGCTGTCCTCAGCCGACGGGGCGGAGTGGAAAAGCGCGGCACTCATAGGCCTGCGCGGCGTCGATCTCCGCGATCCCAAGATATCTGCCGCATCGCGCGGCACCCTTGAGCTTCTCATGGGCGGCACGGTGATGCACGGCGGCCACGTCACGGGCAGGCGGCCCCGGCTGTGCACCTCTCGGGACGGCATCCACTGGACCAAGCCGGCCGCCGCGCTCGAGGAGGGTGACTGGCTGTGGCGCTCGACCCGGCGCGGCCGCGCGAGCTACGGGATCAGCTACCGCATCGTCTCACCCGTCCGCTGGGAAGTCCACCTGATGGAATCCACCGACGGACGCCACTACAGCGATATCCTCGACCTCGACGTTCCTGGCAAGCCGAACGAGGCCATGCTTCGTTTTCGCCGGGACGGCCGGTGTATCGCGCTGGTGCGCCGGGAGGCGGGAAACGGCCGGGCCTGGATCGGCACGAGCGTGCCGCCCTACAGGCGCTGGAAATGGGCAGAAACGGCCGAACGGGTCGGGGGGCCGAACTTCATTGTTTTCCCCGACGGAACGATGTGGGCCGCCACGCGGATCTGGAGGCGGGGCGCGCCAATCGTTTCGATCTGCCGCATGAGCGAAAAGGACCTGCTGCCAGTGCTGGAGCTTCCCTCTGGAGGGGACTGCGGCTACCCAGGCATGGTCCACCATCGCGGCCTGCTCTGGGTCAGCTATTACTCGGAGCACGAGGGCTCGACCCGGATCTACGTGGCGAAGATCCGCCTGGCGTGAGCACCGGCCCGGGAGCAGGCGGCAGGACGCCCGCTCCCGCGGGCATCCTGCGTGAGCCCGTCTCAGAGGTTCACCGCCTCCTTGAGCTCGGTCTCCTCCTCCTGGTCCTCGACCGCGTCGGACTTTTCCGCGTCACCAGCGGGCTCTCCGTCCTTCTTGAACTGGGGCTTGAACTCGACGTGCTCAGCGATGATCAGAATGCGCGAGTGCGGCTTGCCGTCCGGGTCGGTCCAGCGATCCTGCTTCAGCCTGCCGACCACGCGCACGCCGCGACCCTTCTTGAGGTATTCACCGCAATTCTCCGCCAGCCGCGTCCAGGTGGTGACATCGAAGAAGGAAACCTCCTTCTGCACCTCCTCCTCCTGCTTCCACTGACGATGGCACCCGACGGAGAACTTGCAGACGGCGACTCCCTTCGGTGTGTAGGAAAGCTCGGGGTCCCGCACCAGGTTGCCCTCGATCAGGACGGAATTGAGATTGTTCATGGGATCCTCCTCATGCCTTCCAATACGGGCACGAGGGCGTGGTGATTGCGGGAGCGGCGGGCGCAGATTCGCCGCACGCCGCTCCCGCGCGCCCGGCGCATGCGCCTTCTGTTGATCATGCGCGGAAAATCGCATACATTGACCGGCGAATGGTCGAGCTTGAAAAGAGGATCAGCGGAGACTGGATCGAGCTCAGGGGCAAATCGAACGATTTCCACTCTCTTCTTGATGCGCTCGAGCTGCCGCCCTACGGCCTGCGGGCGGTGTCGGACAAGCTGAAGCTGTCCGTCGAACAGGGCATCGTCGAGTTCAAGCGTTCGCTGCTCAGCCCCGTGCTGGTTGCCCTGGAGACCGCCCGCTACAAGTCCCTGGCCGGTGAAGAGATGATGGCCCACGAGCGCTCCCTCACCGCCATGCTCCTGGTCATCCTCCTGCAGCGCCTGCTCTGCACGGAGGTGCTCCCCATGTCGCGGCCCCCCGAGGAGAAGCGCAGCTTCGGGGTGGAGTCCATGCAGGTCGGGGTCATCCTGGCCGACGTGAATGCGCGCATCAAGGCCAACCCCGCGCTGCGCGCGCAGGCGGCCATAAAGAACATCCTCATGCAGGTGCAGCGCTACAACGGGGAAAACCAGAAGATGCGCGAGCTCCTGCCGACCATCAAGCCCGAGATGCGCACCGCCTTCCTTGCCAACTTCACGCGCACCTTCGACGAGATCATCGGGAGCATCCGCCGCCACTATCTCTCCATCCTCCAGGAGGAGAAGTCTGCCGAAAAGGCACGCCAGGAAGGCTTCTCCCTGTCCCTCATGCCCCTGAAGGACCTCTCTCCCCTCCTGGCAAGCCAGGCCCGCGAGGTGGCGCGCATCCGCTCCACACTCGCCCATGCGCGTGACGAGAAATACAAGACGCGGGAGATCCTGGTGCGGCTGTACGACGGCCGCCAGGCGGTGCTGAAGCTGATCGAAGAGGAGGGGAAGGTCTATCGGCGGATCTGCCAGAGGACCCTGCAATACGATCTGGACGCCTGCTCGCTGGCTATTGCCGGAGGCTTCCGCGACGAGATCGTGGGCATCCTTGAAAAACAGGGGAAGAGGGAAGAGCCGGCCCGGGTGCGCTCGGCGCCAGCACCGTAGCAGCGGAGGGCCTCCAGGGTCGCGGGGTCCTGCCCGGGGGCGGTCCTGCTGGACGATGGGGGCCTCAGGCGAGCTCGATGCCGACCAGCCTCAAGCGTCCGTCGCGATAGACGTGCTTGAATCGGTTCTCCCTGCGGCAGGAGACGAACACCAGCTCCCCCTCGCACAGGTAGAAATCGTCGAGCTCCCTCTCCACGTCCACCGCGTAGTAGCGCGTGAGGTACTCCAGGAGCGCGTCGAGATTGATCTGCTCGAAGTGTTCGACCAGGCGGTTGAAGACTTCCCTGCTCCCCTTCCGCTCCAGGAAGTACATCTTCTGAGCCATGAAGAAAATGATGTGGTCCCGCGTGTGCTCCATGGTCGTTCCAATGATCGACACTTCTCCCCGATAATCTGGAGAAAAAAAGAGCGGATGTGCGCGCGAGATCCCGCAGCGGCCTGCGCCCCCTGCCGCGCGTCCTGCAGCCCCCGCGCCCCCTGCGCTCGCAGCCGCGCCTGCAGCTTGTGCCCCGCGCCCCTCTCCCCTCCGCGCCCCCGGCGGGCCCGGGGGCGATTATCGGGGCGTCCAATTGGTGCTATACTCTGCCGAGGAGGATTCTCATGGCGAAGGGTTTCAGTCTCGAGATCGATCCGTGGGTCTACCGTGCGAAGATCCAGGAAGACGGCAGGTGGACCGAGGAGTACATCGAGAAGCCGCATCTCAGCGCGAAGGAGGAGGAGGCGATGTCCGCCGAGGCCCGCGCCGAGCTTCTCCTGAAGCGGAACAATTTCGCCGATCTTCCCCTGGTCAACTACACCAGCCAGTACGGCATGGGGTGCTTCGAGGGCCTGAAGGCATTCCCGCAGCCCGACGGGACCCTGAAGCTTTTCCGTCCCGATGAGAACGGCAAGCGCATGGAGGCCTCGATGAAGGGGCTGTACATGCCCGGCTTCCCCCCCGAGATGTTCCTCACCGCTGTGCGCACCGTGGTGGGAAAAAACAAGTGCATCGGGTTCGCCCCCGCCTACGATCCCTCCTGGGCCGCCGAGGACTTCGTTTTCGGCAGCGCTATCTACATCCGCCCATTCAGCTACGCGGAACCCGGCATCGGCGTCGGCATCTGCAAGAGCCCCTGGGTGATCATCATCACGACCCCCGTCGGCTCCTACTTCAAGCCGGGCAGCTCCCGCGCGGTCACCACGCGCCGCGTGCGCGCCAACCCGGGGGGCACCGGCTGGATCAAGTCGGACTCCAACTACGTGACCAGCGCCCTGGCGAAAAAGGAAGCCGAGCGCGAGGGTTTCATGGAGGCGGTATTCCTGGATGCGCGCGAGCACGCCTATTTCGAGGAAGGCTCGTCGTGCAACATCTTTTTCGTCATGAAGGACGGCTCCCTGGTGACCCCGAGCCTGGAGGACACGATCCTCCCCGGCATCAACCGCAAGAGCATCATCATCCTTGCCGGCGAGAAGGGGATCCGCACCGAGGAACGGCGCGTATCGGTGAAGGAAGTGTTCTCCAAGGCGAAGGAATGCTTCGTGGCGGGGACCGCGGCGGGAATCACCCCCATCGAGTCAGTCACCCACGAGGGCAAAGAAGTCGTGTTCGCCAACCGAAAGATCGGTGAGACCACCCGGACGCTGCTGAAGGAGCTGAAGGGCATACAGTACGGCGCGCTGCCGGACACCCACGGCTGGATGTTCCCGGCGATCCTGTAGGGCCTTCTACCAGACCAGCGAGGAGAAATCCCGCGGCAGGTCGGCGATGATCACCGGTACCTGGCCGCGCGTCGGGAAGAGCGCGGCACGGATGTTCTGCGAGGGGAGGCTCATCGTCTCACCGCGCCTCGAATCTCCCGGGTTGCGCCCCAGGGTATCCGCCTGCTGCGCCGCGGCGGTGAGATACACCATGGCCTGCGAGCGTTTCCTGCGGTCCCCCGTCCTCTCGGCAAGCCTGATCATCGTGATGCCCAGGTTGTTGTTCGTCTTGGCAAGCAGCTCCAGAAGGCCGCGGTCCCGCGGCTTCTCCTCGGGCAGAAGCGTTCCGATGCTCGCCCTTGTGGCCTCCAGCCGATTGAGCAGCCGCAGGTAGTAGCCCTGCGCCGCGAAATAGTCCCCCCGCTGGTAGAAGCAGTTGCCCAGCGCGTACAGCAGGTTGACGGGGGCCTGCAGGGGTACGGCCGAAAGCTGCGGCTGCGCGGGGTTCTGGTTTTCCCCCTCCGACTGCCCCGTGGGAAGGGGCGAAAGGTTTTCGTTCCCGCTGGGGTACGCGGAGGCGTCCTCCGCCGCGGTGAAGCTCTGCAGCGCGTCCTTGAAGTCGTTTCCCGCGTACTGGATGAAGCCGATTTTGTAGGTCAGCTCGGGGTCCGTGTACAGATTTGCAATGGCGTTCTGGTAGGCCGCGCCGGCAGCCTGGAGATCGCCCTGGATGTAGTAGGAAAGGTCGCCCAGGTCGGCATAGGGGCGGCCGTACAGGCGATCCCTGCCAATGAGCTTCATGCGCTGGTTCTGTTCCACCAGACGGGTGGCGACCTGCAGCTCCTTCTCGGCCGCGATGTGCTCCTTGTTCCCGTAATAGTACTCGCCAAGACGGGTATGGGTGTCGATCTCCATGGCGATTCTCTTGCGCGTCAGGGGATCGCTGCTCTTCATCATCCTCACCGCGGCATCCAGCGCCTTCTTCTCATCCCCGGGGCTCTGCACCAGGCGGTAGTAGCGGGCCAGGTTGTAGTGCACTTCCGCCAGGCCATGCTGGGCCTTCTCGGCCGCGAACAGCACGTCCTGCGCGTAGTCCAGGCGTCGATGATCGATCAGGTATCCGCCCAGCTCGGCGTAGACGCCGGCATCGATCTTCGTGTCGGGGCGGGAAGCGAAGTAGGCGCGCAGCCGCTCGGCTTCCCCGCCGTTGTCGGTGCGGATGAAGTAGCGCAGCATGCGGAACAGAAGCTCGTCCTTCACGCCGTACTTCTCCAGGAGCATCGCGTAGGCCAGCCGGGCCGCCTGGTATTTCTCCGGAGTGCGGTCGGCCCACTCGATGTCATTGTCCCCTGAAGCAAGCAGCGCGTCGTAGTCGTAGCGGTCCCTGTCCAGGATGCGCTGCAGCAGGCGGTCGGCCTTCTCGTAGTCGGCCAGCCGCGTCGTCTCCAGGTGCGCGTAATCGAGGATGCCTTTCCTGTCACCCGGGTAATCGCGGAGGATCTGCTCGTATTTCTCCTCCGCCAGGACGAACTGTCTCTTGTCGGTGAATGCCTCAGCGTAGCGGAAGTACCAGTTCTTTATCTTCCACGTGCGCGTGGCGCGGTTGAAGCTCTCGTTCGCCGAAGTGAAGCGGTCAGCCCTGATCTGCGCGTAACCGGCCCTGTAGTTGGAAAGGGCGAACAGCGGCCGATACACATAGCTGTACCCGAGGTAGGCGACCATGGCACCCGCCAGGACCGTGATCACCACGACGCGCAGCAGCGGGAGTATGTTCTCGCGGAAGGCGTAGGCGAATGTGCGCTGCTCGGCCTCGAATGCAACGCCGGATTTCTTCTCATAGCCTGCAGGGACGCGGATCCTCTTTCCGCTGATCCGTCCTGCCAGGGCAGCGATGTCCTGCGCACTTGCGCCGCCGACCAGCAGGCCGATGAGCTTCGCGGCATCCGCCGGGCTGGCGGCGCCCTCGCCGATGAGGTCCTGCACCGCGATCTTCAGGTTGCGGGGAAGCCCGTCGAGTGAGGCGCGAAGGCGCGCGAACTGCTCGGGGGTGAGGGCGACCTCTTCTTCCGCCTGGCCGCCTCCGGCACCTGCGCCCGCGGCACCTGCGGCCGCTGCCGCCGCGCGCGGCGGAGCAGGGCGGCGGGGCGGGGCCGGCTGAGGCTTCTTTGGCGCGGCACGCTGCCGCGGCGGTTCCTTCGGAGGCTTTCGCGGCTCGGCTGGAGCCGGTACGCCGAACTGCTCGGCGGATGCCGGCAGGCTGAACTCCTCGAGGTCGAGGTTGCCCAGTGATTCCTCGCCCAGGCTTTCCATCTCGGGGGATGGTTCCTGCGCCGCTTCCGCGGAAGGCTCGCCCAGGCCGGGTGACTCTACGCCGCCTGCCTCCGCAAAAGGCTCCACGGGTGCCTCCAAGCTTGCGGCATCGAGATCCCCGAGGCTGGCGGTTTCGGGGGCCGATGCCTCAGGTGCTTCGAATGCGTTTTCGCCGACCTGCGGCTCTTCGAACCCCGGGGCTTCCTGGCCTTCCGGCGGAGAGAGGGGCTCCAAAGGCTCGCCGAAGCTCAGCTCATCAAGGTTGGGAAGATCGACTCCTTCCCCTTCGCCAGGCTCCTGCGGGGCCTCTCCAGGGGTTTCCCCTGCGGCCTCACCGGGTGCGGGCTCGGGCGCGTCGAGTGAGAATGCGCCGAGATCCTCGAAAGACTCGACACCTGGGGAGGGTTCAGCAGGCTCAGGGGCGGCCTCTTCGGCCGACGCCCCTTCTTCCGGAAGCACCTCCATCTCGCCAAGATCGGCCTGCAGACCGGCTGGCTCGCCCTCGGGGAAGGAGAATGTCTCTTCTTCAGCGGCGGGTTCTTCCTGGGCAGGGGCTTTTCCCCTCTGCGCACGGCCGGGCGCCCGCGCAGGCCGGCTCGGCAGCTCCTCGATAGGCTGCTGCTCGCTCTCTTCTCCGAAAAGGGAGGAGAAATCCAGGCCTTCCGCGGAAGCCCCGGCTCCCGTCTCATCGGGAAGCGGCGGTTCCTCCCCCGCGGCCTCGCCTTCCTCGTCGGGAAGGGCGGAAAGACCTTCAAAGAGATCCTGCAGCCCCTCCTGCTCTCCGGCGGCCTGCCCGGTGTCCGTGGAGAGGATCTCGTCAGCCGCTGAAAAGCCGCCGGCGCCCTCATCCTCGCCCGGGGCGGGGGACTCACCGGGAGGCAGCACCTCTTCGATGGTTTCCGAGTGCGCCGCGCGGACAGCGGGTTCATCCCCGAGGGAGTTGAGGACCTGCGCGAAACTCTCGATATCCTCTCTGCGCGGCATGCGTCTCCTGCATCAAATGTCGGTACAACGGACGCGCGCCATTACTCAAGCGCACGAGCATTCGAACCGACAACTATTATAAGCAAAAGCACCAGGACGTCCACAGTGAAGAACCACGAAGAAAACCCGGAATCGAAGAAAAACCTGACCCGCAAGAAGCGGCGGCTGCGGTACGGCCTTCGGGCCGAACGGGTACTCCCGTACTCCGCGGCATTCGGGCGGCCGCGGTACTCCGCGGCATTCGGGCGGCCGCGGCGCCGGCGCATCTCCCCGATGCGCTTCCTGCTGCTCGCCTGCCTCGCGGGGGCCGCGGGCCCTCTCTTCGGGGCAAACCCGCTGTCCCTGGACATCGCGGTGATGACCCTCACGGCGGCCCAGCCGCCGCGCATGGTGGACGACAAGCTGATTCTCAGCTACAAGCCCTCGCATCCCGTGCGGTACGTGGCAGCCCGCTTCGCGCACGAATCCTGGAAGATCCTTCACACCTACGCGCGGAACGAGCACGATGTTTTCGTCCTGGATTATGCCGTCCCTGAAGGGGTCAGGGATATCCGCTACAGGATCGTGGTGGACGGGCTCTGGATAACGGATCCGGCAAACCCACGCGTGGATTCCGATGCGATGGGCGATGAGTTTTCCGTGGTCACCCTGGAGAGCGAGCCCGTGCGGCCCATCGTCAATCCGAAGCTTGAGCGCAGCGGCGCTGTCACCTTCACCTTCCGCGGGACGCCCGGCCGGCGCGTCTCCCTCCTGGGGGACTTCAACAACTGGGATCCCTTCATGGATTATCTGGCGGAGAAGTCGCCAGGGTTCTACACCCTCACTCTCCGCATGCCCGCCGGGCCCCACTGGTACGTCTTTTTCACCGAGGGCCGCAGGGTCCTGGACATGTTCAACGCGGAATCCGGCGTCGATCCCGACGGCACGACGGTAAGCTACTTCTCCCTCTCCCCGAGGTAACCCGCGGATTCCCGGCCCGCGCCGGGAAACTCGGTGCCCCACGTGTCCCGCCACAGCAGGTCGGAGAGCGGCTTGCGCCCTCGTCCCCCCTCGGCGGTGCGCGGGTTGCGCAGGGCCTTCTCCGATGGATATCCCACCGCGATCAGGGCAACGACCTGCACGTGAAAAGGCAGCCGCAGCACGGCGCGGGCGCGCCGCCGGTCGAACCACCCGATCCAGCAGGCGCCCAGCCCCAGCTCGACGGCGCGCAGGGTCAGGTGCTCCCCCGCAATCCCGCAGTCGAGCTGGTACATCGCCCTGTCCTTGATGGTCTTGCCAGCCTCGATGATGCCGGCCCGCTCCGCGCAAAGGGCGACGATGAGGGGTGCGCGGGAAGCGAAGCGTGTCGCGGTGAAGATGCCGGAGAAGCAGGCCTTCGCCAGCGCCTCCCTGACCGCGGGGTCTTTCACGGCGATGAATCTCCACGGCTGGCCGTTTTCCGCCGAGGGGGCCAGGCGCGCCGCCTCTGCCATGGAAACGATGTCGGCATCGGCAACCTCGCGCTCGTCGTAGCTGCGCAGGCTGGTCCGGGAGCGCACCAGCTGCAGGAACGGGCTGGCGATCACCCGACGGCCTTTACGTTGCGCGCCTCAGCCTGGAGCCGATGGATGGTGTCGTACCACTTCAGGGCGCTCTCGTTGCGGAACGGGATGCGGTAGAGCTTGCCCTGGTAGGTGAAGTGAAGCTTGTCCCCGGGGTCCACCGAGAGGGCCCCGATGGTGCCAAGCGGCGCGGAGAGGGGGATGCCGATGCGCGTGCGGAAGATCACCCGCCTGCTGGTGAGAAACGCGCGGCCGAAAGCGAAGACGCGCAGGTTGGGGAACTTCTCCTGCGTGAAGAGGAAGCGGGGCCGCGAGATGAGATAGATTTCCTCCCCGGGTGCCAGCCCGAGGCGCACCTGGGTGCGGATGGGGGACAGGGGCATCGACAGTATCTGGCGATAGTACTCGGGCAGGGGCGTCCACGCCCCCTCGGCATGCCCGCTCTCGTCAACCGTGGCAAGGCGGCAGCCGATATCGATGATCCACGAGGAGAAGCAGCTGGAGCACTCGACCCGGTTGGTGCTGAAGGGCCGCACCAGCTTCAGGCCTTCCTGCGTTCCGCAGCTAGGGCAGCGGTAGAGCACGCGGGTGACGTTCACGGCAAGGCCTTTCTGGCCGTTGCGCGCGCTGTCCAGCGGATGATCGAAATCGGGAGTCCTGATAGCGGCGGCCACATCGGAGAGGATCACCTGGTCGTCGTCGGGGATGGCGGAAGGCTCGTACAGCCGCGAGAACACTCCCCGTACGGGGAGTCTCCGCCATTTGCGCGCCCAGCGGGGATAGACGAGGTAGGCGCCCTCCAGGCGGCAGACGTAGACGGGCACGCGCAGCTTCCTGATGAGCTTCGCGATGCCGGAGTACAACGGCTGGTTGCTCCCGTCCCAGGACCTCACACCCTCGGGGAAAACGCCGATGAGACCGCCCGTCTCCGCGATGCCGAATATCGAGCGCAGCGCCGTGAGGTCGGAGGCCGCCTTGCGCTTGGGAAAGGCGCCGAACCACCTGATGATCATTCCCAGCGCGCGCTTGCGAAAGAGATCCTCCGTGGCGGCGAAATACACGGGTCTGCGCAGCATGGCGTACACCCAGATGGGGTCGAAAAGAGTTGAATGGTTGGCAAGGATGATGCCGGCTCCGCTCGCGGGGATTTTTCCCGCGTTCACCGCGTGAAGCTGGAAGTAGCGCTGGATGAACTTCCTCAACAGGCCCATCATGACCTTGTAGAAAAGGCGATTCACAAGACGCGGCTTGTGAAAGGTCATTGAGGACGCACCTGGCTCGGCCATCTGGGCAAAGATACTCAAACGGCCACCCCCGCGCAAGCAGGCAGGCCGCGGAGCGCAGGGGGCGCGGCGCCTGCGACGCCGCCCCTTCAGCTGCAGCCCGTGGTGGACCCGCAGGTGTCGCAGCGCATGCAGGTGCCGCTGCGCACCAGGCTGAAGTGACCGCAGACGCTGCAGGGATCGCCCTCGTACCCCTTCATCTTGGCCACGTGGACCTCGTTGTCCAGCGCGACCACCTCACCGTGACCGTTGCCGTTGCTCTCGGTCCGCGGGCCGCCGTTCTTGTTCATGGCGGTGGCAATCAAGTCATCCGGTTTCACCTGCACGAGGTCGGTCCTCCCCAGGTAGGAGAGGGCGACGTCGCGGAAGATGAAGTCCAGCACCGAGGTGGTCATCTTGATGTGGTCGTGCCCGTTGACGATGCCGTTGGGCTCGAAGCGTGTGAATGTGAACGCATCCACGTACTCCTCCAGCGGCACGCCGTACTGCAGGCCCAGGGAAACGGCGATGGCGAAGCTGTTCAGCAGGGAGCGGAAGGC
>JBEKVA010000020.1:0-20822 GCA_049514475.1 Spirochaetia bacterium | reverse complement strand
ACGAGCTGCTGGAGGTCATCGCGCGGGAGCTGAAGATCTCAGACGGGGAGACGACCGCTGACGGGGCGTTCTGCCTGGAGACGGTGCCCTGCAGAGGCATGTGCGCCGAAGCGCCGATTGTCAGCATCAACGACGTCGTGGTGCCCCTCGCATCCCCGGAGGATCTCGGTCCGCACCTGCGCGCCCTTGCCGACTCCGGTTCTTGACAGCCGTCCCTCCCTCCGCAACACTGCCCCCCATGCCGAGTGATGCCCAGGCCTCTTTCGAGAGGCTGTTCGAGATAATCCGCGTCCTGCGCAGCCCCCAGGGGTGTCCGTGGGACAGGGAGCAGAGCCCGCGGAGCCTCCGCGCGAGCCTCGTGGATGAGGTATGGGAGTGCGTCAGCGCGATCGACGCCGAAGACGATCCCAACATCGAGGAGGAGCTGGGGGACCTCTATCTCCTGGTGACAATGATCGCATGGATGAAGGAGCAGGAAGGCGCCTTCAGCGTGTCCTCCACGCTGCAGGGCATCGCGGAAAAGCTCGTACGCCGCCACCCGCACGTGTTCGCCGCCGGCAGCGTGGACTCGGTGGATCACGTCCTGCGCCAGTGGGATTCCATCAAGGCGCAGGAGAAGGGCGCGGCACCCGCCGAAGCCTCGGCTCTCGACAGGGTGCCGAAGTCCCTCCCGCCGCTGGAGAAATCGCTGGAGCTGCAGAAAAAGGCCGCAAAGGTCGGGTTCGACTGGCCGGGGCCTGAGCCGGTGTGGGAGAAAATAGAAGAGGAGATGCGGGAGCTGAAGGAAGCGCTGGCAGGCGGCACGCCCGCGCAGGTGGAAGAGGAAACAGGCGACCTGCTTTTTTCCGTCGTGAACCTTGCCCGGCTTCTGAAGGTCAACCCCACCGTGGCACTGCACGGCACCAACGGCAAGTTCGAGCGGAGGTTCCGCGAGGTGGAGCGGCGGCTCGGCGCCGAAGGCTCCTCCCCCCGCCAGGGGGGGCTTGCCCGCATGGACGAGCTCTGGAATCAGGTCAAGGACGGAGAAAGCGCCTCGAAGTAGCCCAGCGGCCCGCCCCGGGGACCTGCCGCCCAGGTGGCCAGCCTCTGCGCGTGAACCGTTTTCCACACCCCTTCGGCCTCAAGGGTCTTTCGGATGGAAGGACCAGTGGCCGGCAGACGCAGGATCCGCGTTTCTCCCGTTTCCCCCGTCACCTCGAAGTCCCCGCCCCAGTAAAGAGACATGAGCGACTTGCGGCGCGACACCCCGTCATGCGGGATCATGCCGGCGCGCAGCACCCGAAGGCCCGGCGGGAGAGCACCGTTCATCTGCCTGATGAACAGCTCCTCCGTGTCGTAGTCGAACAGATCGATCCCGGCGATCTCTTCCCGTGAATCCAGGCCGAGGCTCAGTGGGTTGGCGAACTCCAGCCGCGGCTTCGGGTTGAAGCCTTCCGTGAACCGCACGGCGAATCCTGCCCTGGCAAAGGCCCTCTCGAAGACCGTCATGAGATCCAGGTGGGAGATGAAGGAAGCAGCGCCGGCCTTCGAGAAGCTGAAGAGGACCCGCGTGCCGGTGCCGACAGGGGTTTCCGCCGCCACCTCCGGCGCTGGCCGTTCCGCCCCGGCAGGGGGCATCCTCTGCGGCGCATCGGAAATCTCGCTCGAGGAGAGCCCCAGGGCAATCCCTTCCCAGGGCAGCTTCTCCCCAGGGTCTCTTTGCCGGCAGGTCTCTCCCAGAACGTCCCACCCGGCATTGGCAATCGCTGCGCGCCAGATGTTGATCTTGATGTGTTCCTCCCAGGCATCCAGACGCGCGCCGCGGCGGTATGCATCCAGGACAAGACGCCCCGCCTTTTCGTCTCCGCGCGCCACGATCCCCTCGAGGAGGGAAAGGATCGGGGCATGGTAGCCGATCTTGAACCCGTCCCCCGCAAGGCCTTTTTTCACGGCGAAGATCCGCGCCGCGGCCTCTTCCTCCCCGATCTGGCGGGCGCGCTGCCAGGGGGTGTGCGGTTTTGGTATGAATGAGGCCACGTTGACGTTCAGGCTCATGTTCGTCGCGGCGCGCACGGCTCGGAGGAACTCGATGATGGGGGATGACTCATCCTGCTCGATCCCGGGCGGCAGGCCCACCATGAAATAGAACTTTGCCCCTTTCCAGCCCTGCGCCTTCGCCTCCCGCATGATGGCGATCGTCTTTTCCAGGGTAACGGTTTTGCGCACCTCCCGCTGCCACTCAGGATTTGCCGTTTCCACGGCGAATGTGAGACCGCTCTTTCTCACCTCGGAAATCTCCTTCAGCAGGCCGAGGCTCAGGGAATCCACGCGCAGGGACGGCAGGGAGAAAGAAATCTTCCGCGAGGAATAGCGCTGGTTGAGCTCGCGCACCATCTCGTGCAGGTGCTGGAAATCCCCAGACGACAGGGAGGTCAGGGTGAGCTGGCGATAGCCCGCCTTCTCCACCAGGGCCTCGACTTCCTCCCGGATGATCTCCGTCTCCTTCTGCCTGCATGCCCGGTAATAGATGGTGGCATGGCAGAACTTGCAGGCATTGGGGCAGCCGCGCATGATCTCCACGGTGCCGTGGTCCTGCACCACCCGCATGCTGGGCACGGGAAACACCGTGTCAGCCTGGCTGACCGCGAAGCCCCTCCAGAGCGCCCGGCGAACCGGCGTCTCCTTGCCCGCGTACCAGATGCTCGGTTGGGAGCGGAGGAAGGAGAGCAGGTCCTGGCGGCCGGCGCCCCTGCGCTTCATTGCGGCCAGGTCAGAGAAAGCTCCGCCCAGCCATCCCTCGGCCTCCCCGATGAACACCGCATCGACGAAGAGACCCAGGGGGACGGGGTTTGTCGCCGCCGGTCCGCCGGCGAGCACGATCGGCTCGTTTCCACCGCGTCCCGCTGCCTCGACGGTAACCCCGCCCATCTCCAGAATCGCCAGGATATTCGTGAGGGTGAGCTCGTAGCCAAAGGAGAACCCGATGAGGTCGAAATCAGACAAAGGCAGCCCTGTTTCCAGGGAGCACAAGGGCACTCCAGCCCCGCGCAGGGCAGCCTCGAAGTCAGGGGCCGGGGCAAAGACCCTCTCGCAGGAGACATCGGGAAGGGCGTTCAGCAGGGAGTAAAGGATCTTCACTGCGGCATTGGACATGCCGATCTCGTACAGGTCGGGGTAGGAGATCGCGACGCGAAGCGCCGCCTGGGCCTTCACTTGAGCGCCGAACTCCCCTCCCACGTACCGCCCGGGCTTCTCCACGCTGCGCAGGATCGGGGTGAGGTCCCCGGGGGTGAGTGCGCGGCCCACGTCAGTAGCGGAGCCTGCGGCGGCTGATATTCATAAGTATCCCCACCCCGATCAGCCCCGTCCAGAGAGAGGAGCCGCCATAGGAGAGGAACATGAGGGGGATGCCGGTCACCGGCATGATCCCCATGGCCATGCCGATGTTCACCAGGGTGTGAAAAAATATCATGGCCAGGATGCCCGCGCCGGTAAGCATGGCGTAGTCTTCCCGGGAGGCCCACACGATGCTGATGCCGCGCAGCAGGATGACGAGAAACAGCCCGAAGACCAGCAGCGCTCCCAGGAAGCCCCACTCCTCCGCCAGGATGGAGAAGATGAAGTCGGTGCTCTGCTGCGGCAGGAACTGGAGGTGGCTCTGCGTGCCGTGGAGGAAGCCCTTGCCGTGCAGGCCGCCGGATCCGATGGCGGTGACCGACTGGATGATGTTCCACCCCGCTCCCTGCGGGTCCAGGCGCGGGTTGACGAATATCACCAGCCGCATGATCTGGTAGTCGTGCAGCATGACGCGCAGCACGAGGGAGAGAGCGCCGCCCAGGACGACGAGCGCGCTTGCCCAGGAGATCCAGAAGAAGTAGCGCTGCTGGAAGGATCGCCAGCCCAGGAAGGAAAGCCCCGCGACCACGGCCCCCGCCAGCAGCAGGTATTTCAGGATGTCGGTGTCAGAAAGCAGGCTTAACAGCGACGCCCCGCCGGCACCCATGCGGGCGTGGAGGGGGGGAATGGCGGCCAGCACGAA
This sequence comes from Spirochaetia bacterium, assembly GCA_049514475.1. Taxonomy (GTDB): domain Bacteria; phylum Spirochaetota; class Spirochaetia; order SZUA-6; family Fen-1364; genus Fen-1364. The sequence goes on along the minus strand of JBEKVA010000020.1, from coordinate 16,804 downwards.
CGCTAGGACACCGACGAAGAGGATGAAAAGCAGGTGCCTGACCTGGGCGCCCGCCACGTAGGACATGAGCAGGAGGATCGGCACGAAGGCAAGGGCCTCTCCCATGTCCGGCTGCAGGATGATCAGCCCGACGGGGACGAAGGCAATCAGCATGCCCAGGAGGAAGCGGGGCAGCTCGCGGATCCCGTTGCCGATGCCGGTGAAATAGGTGGCGAGAAACAGGATGGTCGCAAGCTTCACGAACTCCGCCGGCTGGATCCCCACCTGCCCGATGCCGAGCCAGGAGCGCGCCCCGTTGACCTCCCGGCCGATCACCAGCGTGATGAGCAGGAGCAGCAGCCCCCCGGCGTAGATGTAGAGGGAGAACATCCGCAGGCTGGTGTAGCTGAAGAAGGCGAAAAAGATCATGAGCGCGATCCCCGTCACCGCCCAGAGCAGCTGGCGCAGGAACTCGTGCGATGTCTGCACGCCGTTGGAATTGATGCCGCTGGAATAGATGAAAAGGACACCGACGACGATCAGCACGAACGCAGAACCGAAGAGCACCAGGTCGAATGATGCCAGGGTGAGTTTTTTCAATCGATCCTCCCCACCACCGGCGCGTACCAGGGCTTCAGCGTCGCAACCGCCTGGTCGTAGGTCTCGTTGGCAAAAATCCCCTGGAAGATCAGGTCGGCGGCCTTCGGCGCCCACCACTCCCAGTTTTCCGAAGCCTCCACCATGACGGACACGACGACCCGGTCGTCGGGATTCGCGGTCTGGAACGGGCCGTAGGCAACGAACCATGAGTGCCACGCCTTGGTTTCCACACCCGCCACCGTCTGTGCGGTCCCCGTCTTGCCGGCGATCTCCACGGCCTTCGTCGTGATCACGTCGGCGGCGGTCCCCTTTGTGATGACCCCCCGCAGGGCATCCTGGACCAGGCGGAATGTATCCTTGCTGATCGCCGAGCGGTGAAGGACCTCCGGCTGGGTCACCCTGACGGGAGTGTTCGTCTCCGGGTCGATGGTCTCCTTCAGGATGTGCGGCTTGTAGACCACCCCTTCGTTGACGACCATCGCCACCATGTCGGCAAGCTGGAGCGGAGACATCGTCACGAAACCCTGCCCGATGGACATGTTCAGCGTATCCCCGCCCAGCCACGCGACGTGCTTCACCTTCTCCTTCCACTCGGGGGTGGGCAGGAGGCCCGTGATCTCCCCGGGGAGATCGATGCCGGTGAGCGAGCCGACCCCGAAATCCCGTGCATAGGAGAGGATCTTGTCGGGCCCCAGCAGGTTTCCCATGGTCCAGAAGTAGACGTCGCAGGACTGCGCCAGCCCGCCGAAAAGGTCCTGGTAGCCGTGCCCTGTCTTCTTCCAGCAGTTGAAGATGCGGTCGCCGAACTCGAGCTTCCCCGTGCAGAGCACGGAACGGTTGATCGGGATGGTGCCGTCATCGGCGATGCCCGTTGTCATGATGACCTTGAAGGTGGACCCCGGCGGGTACGCGGACTGGATGGCGCGGTTCAGGAATGGCGAGGAGGGATCAAGGGAGAGCTTGGCGAAGTAATCGGAGCTGTCAGCCGCGAAGAACCTGTTCGGGTCGAAGGAAGGATAGCTCACGAGGGCCAGCACCTCCCCCGTGGAGGGCTTCAGGACGACCACCGAGCCGTTGCGCTGGCCAAGGGCCTGCTCTGCCAGCTTCTGGATGCGGCGGTCGATGGTAAGGACCACGTTGAGCCCCGGGCGCGGGGGGAGACGCACCTCGCTCACACCCGAGATGCCCTTTTCTTTCACGTCCACCACGCGGAAGCTCTTCCCGTCGGTGCCCCGCAGGATGTCGTCGTACTGTTTTTCGACCCCTGACTTGCCCAGTGATGCTCCCGTCGCGTAGCCCTTGTTGTACAGGACCTGCAGCTCCTCGCGGGTGATGTCCCCCACGTAGCCGATGACGTGCGCCAGGGTGCCGGACTCCACGTAGCTGCGGATGGGCTTGTTGTGCCAGCTCACCCCGGGGAAATCCTCCCTGTGCTCGGCGATGTAGGAAATGGTCGGCAGGGTCACGCCGCCTCTCACCTCGATGGGCTGAAACTGGCGATAGGCCTTCGGGGGTATCTTCTGCTGGATGTCCTCCACGTGCAGGGAAAGTACCTTGGCGAGCCGCGCGAATAGTCGCGGCAGCTCACTCGGTGCGAGCTCTCCCGGCACGACGTCCACGGCGAAAGAGTCGACGTTGAAGACAAGGGGATCATCTCCGTGGCGGTCATAGATCTCGCCTCTCTGCGCGGGAATGGGCGTCTCCCGCTCCGACACGTCCCTGGCGCGCTGGCTGAACTCTCCTCCGCGCACGATCTGCAGCCCGAACAGGTACAGCACGAGGATGCCGATGCTCCCCGCGAATATCGCGGTGAGAACGACGAACCTGCGCCGCTGCTGGCGCTCGCCGTACTCCATCAGGCGCTCTCTTTATCCACCTGCTTGAAGACTTTGAAAAGGTTCAGCAGGGCGAAAAGGAACGGGGCGAGCACGCCATTGTAGCCGACCTCTATCCACAGCCGGCCTGCAAAGGTGATGAACCCCGAGGCCGTGAGGCCGAAAATCGCAGAGACGATCCCCGCGAGGAGCCCCTTCAGGATGGTGGCTACGACCGTGAGGACGATGGGCATCAGGAACGGGTCGATGAAGACGTTCCCCGAGAGAAGCCCGTAGAGATACCCCATCACGGTGCGCATGAGGGAGTGGAAGCCCAGCGGTGAGACGTTCATCAGGTCCTCGAGGAACCCTGTTGCGAAGCCTGACACCTGCCCGACCATCGAGCCGCGGCGCATGGAGACGAAGATGAGCACGATCAGGGCCAGGTCGGGACGCACCCCGCGGATGGCGATTTTCCCCAGGAGGGTGGACTGCAGCATGATGCAGATCACCATTGCGATGATCGTGGCAATGGTGACGCGCACGTCCCTGTTCATCGGGGTGCCGCCGCGGGCGCCGCCGCATTGTCGGGAATGACACCGGATTCGTTATTGATGAGGAACAGGTACTCAAGGCGGTCGAAGTCGACGATGGGCTCCACCTGCAGCTCGAGGGACGTCTCATAAGGGCGCGCCGTGATCAGCCGGATACGGCCGATATTGATGCCCTTCGGATACAGCCCTCCCAGGCCGGAGGTGACGACGAGATCCCCGTAGGAGATCTTGTCCTTGGCGATCTTCTTCACGTACTCCATGACAATCGTCCCGCGGTCCTTCCCTTCCCCCTGGACCAGCCCCTCGTCGCGCGTGCTGTCCACCCGCGCCGAGACCATGCACTGCGGATCATAAAGCGGCAGCACCTCGGCGGAGCCGGGCCCCACGAGCACGACCTTGCCCACAAGCCCCTCCCTGTCGCCCTGCCACGCCACCACTGGCATGCCTTTTTTCACGCCGTGCCGCCAGCCCTTGTTGATGGTCAATGTGGAGAAAAGATTGTCCGTGTCGCGGGCCACCACTTCAGCGGCGATCCGCTCGGGCGGCAGAGTGTTGGCGAACTCAAGCTGATCCTTCAGCGCGGCATTCTGCCGCCGCAGCTCAAGGGCCTCGCTGGTGGCCTCGTCCATGTCCTGCAGGCGGGCGCGTGCCGTCGCAAGCTCCTCGCGGGCGGCGCGCAGCTGCCGGATAGAGCCTGCCGTATCGCCGAACCACGTGAAGAAGCCGCTCAGTCCCTTCTGGAAGAAGCCGGCCACCGACATGCCGATTTCCTTGGGCTTGACCACCACGGCACGATTGGAGATCAGGAGGCAGAGAAAGGACGCCAGGATCAGGATAGCGAGCGTGGCTCCCCTGCGGTGTCGGGTAAAGAATCCTTCGAAGAGACCGGGCATGGTTCAGGTCTTCACGGCGAGGAGCGCCTTCTGAAACCGCGAGGCGCTGCTCGGCAAATCATTATCAGGAAAAGAAATGGGTTCAACCTTCCAAGGCACGGTTACCGGCCTGTCACCGATTGCGCGACGTGGGCTCATCACACTGACATACTTAGCACACATCGGCTCCCCGTATCAACTGAGACCGGCGTGCATTTTGCGCGGAAAAGAAAAGAACCCGGCTTAAGTCTTCACGTTGAAGTACTTGGAGTTCTTTTCCTTCACGAGGCTTTCCAGGAACTTGCCGGCACCCAGCGCGACGCACAGCAGGGGATTCTCCGCGAGGATCACCGGCACCCCGGTTTCCTTCGCGATGAGCTTCGGGAAACCTTTCAGCAGCGACCCGCCGCCGGTCATCACGATGCCCCGTTCGACGATGTCCGCCGCAAGCTCGGGCGGCGTCTGGCCGAGGGTCTTCTTGATCTCCTCGATCACCGTGTTGATGGGCTCCTGCAGCGCCTCGCGGACCTCGACGGAATCCATCTCCAGCTTGCGCGGCAGGCCGGTGATGGCATCGGTGCCCTTGATCTCGATCTTTTCGATCTTCTTGTCGGGGGATGCGTTGCCGATGGTGATCTTCACGTTCTCTGCCGTGGACTCCCCGATGATGAGGTTGTGCACGTTGCGCACGTGCTTGATGATGGCCTCGTCGAACTCGTCACCGCCGACCCTGATGGCGTTGGTCACCACCATGCCGCCCAGGGAGATGACGGAAATCTCGGTGGTGCCGCCGCCGATGTCGCAGATCATGTGCCCGGCGGGCTCGAGGATGGGGATGTTGGCGCCGATTGCCGCCGCCATGGATTCCTGGATCAGGTAGACGTCCCGTGCTCCCGCCTGCTCCGCCGAGTCGCGCACCGCGCGCTTCTCCACCTCGGTGATGCAGGTCGGCACCCCGATGACCATGCGGGGCTTCACGAACCACCGCCGGGAGATGACCTTCTCGATGAAGTAGCGGATCATCTTCTCCGTTGCCTCGAAGTCGGCTATCACCCCGTCGCGGATAGGGCGCAGGGCCACGATGTCGCCGGGCGTCTTCCAGAGCATCTTCTTGGCCTCGGTGCCCACCGCGACGACCTTCTTGGTGCCGCGCTCCATGGCCACCACCGAGGGCTCGCAGAGCACGATCCCCTTCCCCCGCGCATGCACGAGGGTGCTGCACGTTCCGAGGTCGATGCCGAGGTCTGTCGAAAAAGCTTCAAACATCCTGTCCCAGGCCATTCGGGATCCCTTCCTTTCCTACCGGGGCCACCGTACTCGGTGGCATTTATCGCTTCCCGCTGTAGTAACGCAGCTTGGCGCCGTAATGCGACGGATCAATGATCAGCGCATTCCGCCATTCCGCCCGCGCCTTCACCGGGTCGTTCATCTTCGCGTACACCTCCCCGAGGTCATAATGCGCATCCGCCGAACGGGCATCGATCCTGACAATCGCCGTGAACTGCTCTTCTGCCTTGAACAGCTCTCCGGTGTCGAGATAGATCCCCCCGAGGAGAAACCGCGCGCGCTCCTCGATGTCCTTGTCTTCGGTCTTGTTGAGGGTCCGGAGGAGGTAGTCGACAGCGTCGCTGGTACGCTTCATCTGGTAATAAGTTTGCCCGATTGTCAAGAGCAGCAGGTCACCGGAATCGGTCTTCAGGGCGGTCAGGAAGTGGTCCAAACCCTTCTCGTAGTCCCCCAGCTGGGTGTACGCTTGGCCGATGTACTCGTGCGAGTCCTTCTGCACGTACCCCTTGGCCAGGGAGCTCTCCATGCTGGAAATCGCGAGGTCGTAATAGTACTTGCCCTTGTTGAGATACGCCTTGCCCAGGACGTAGTCTGTTTCACCGGCGAAAGGAGTGCCGACCAGGCGCGCCCGGCGGAGGGACACGATGGCCTGGTCGAGGAAGGGCATCCGCTCCTCGGTGGTGTTTTGCGCCACCGCCCGGTAGAAGCTGGCGAAGCCCTTGTAGGAAAGGGCGACGGTATTCAGCGGGTCGCCCCTGAGGGTCGCATTTGCGGCGGCGATCACATCGTCATATTTCTCGGCCTTGAACAGGTCGGGGAGCTTGCCGGGCGGCTGGTGCGCCAGCGACGGCCCGAAGAGGCGGGCCGGGATATGGAAAATGATGACGGCCGCGACGAGGAGAATCGCGACCCCGACGAGAACGGGAATGAGGACTGTCCGTGCCCGCCGCTTGCGCTGTCCGGTCCGGTAATGGTCATAGTTCAGGATCATGTGCTCCCTGTCATAAAAAAGGGCAGATCGATAAGCCGGGTTCTGTCGAGGGTCATCATCTCTCTACGGACGCGGTCACCCGCGCCCTCGTGCAGCCTACCCGCAGGGTTTGCCGCGGCCCGTCGGGCCGCGGCAGGGGCGAGCAGCCCCCCTGCTGCTTGGCTTTGCTCCGAACGAGGTTTACCGTGCCCCGACCGTTGCCGGACGGGCGGTGGGCTCTTACCCCGCCTTTTCACCCTTTGTCCGCGCTCGGGCCCGAGGGTCCGCGCACGGGCTGGTCTGTTTTCTGTGGCACTGTCTGTCCCCGCGCGGAGGGCTGGTGCCCGGCGCGCGAAGCCCGGGGGTTACCCGGCGTTCTGCTCTCTGGAGCCCGGACTTTCCTCCCCGACGGGTCCGCCGGGGCGGCCGTCGCGGCGATGACCTGATCTGCCCCTGCACATTGTCGGATGAAATCCGCCAATGTGCAACCACGTGCGCTGGCCGCAAGCTCGCGGCTTGGCCGCAAGTTCGCGGCCTGGCCGCATGCTCGCGGCCTAGATTTCCTCTTCTTCTTCCTCCGACGAATCCTCCTCCTCTTCCTCTTCGTCTTCTTCGTCCTCGGCGTCCTCGTCGAGGATTGCCGTCTCGAGGTTTTCCCCCTCCTCGTCCTCCTGGTAGAAGAGGATGCGGCTGCAGTAGGGACAGAACTCGACGCGCTCACCCAGGCGGACGGTGTTCACGAACTGGGGAGGCAGGATCATGTAGCAGCCGGTGCAGACCCCTTTTGTCAGGGACACGATGCCGAGGCCGGACTTGCTCTTGATGATGCGCTCGAACTTGAAGAGGATGTCCTCTTCGAGGCCGGGGGTGATCTTCTTCTCCTCCCCCAGGAGCCTCTTCAGCTCGGCGTTCTTCTCCTTGACCTTCACCTTGATCTTGGACTGCTCTTCCTTCACGTCCTCTTCCTGCTTGCGGATCATCATCTCTTCTTTTTCGAGGACGTTCTTCAGCTCTTCCATCCCGGTCTGCTCGCGCTGCAGCTCCTTCCTCAAGGACTGCTCCTTCTCGGTGGCGTCCTTGATTTCCTTGTCGAGGGCCTCATATTCACGCTGCGTCTTGATGACGTCCATCTGGCCCTCGGACTTCTCCCGGTTCTGCTCTGCCTCGGTGAGCTTCTGGGTGATGTCCTGCATGCGCAGGTCTGCGGCCTGGTTGTTGGCGCTTTTTTCCATGTAGGACTTCTTCAGGCGGTTGAGCAACTCCGTCTTGGTGGCCAGGGACTTGGGGATCTCCTGGATCTCTCTTTCCACCTCGAACTTCTTGGAAAGAACGTCCTGGAGCCCCCTGAGCTTGTCGTATACCGTGCGTGCCATTTCCATACCTCTCTAGTGTTCCAGATAGTCTTTCAAGCGGCGGCTGCGCGTGGGATGGCGGAGCCTCCGAAGCGCCTTCGCCTCGATCTGCCTGATTCTTTCCCGCGTGACGTTAAAATAGAGGCCGACCTCCTCCAGAGTCAAGGAGTAGCCGTCCTCCAGGCCGAAGCGCATTTTCAGCACTTCCTGTTCCCGCGGGGGCAGCGTGGTGAGCACCGCGTCCAGCTGCTCCTGCAGGAGGCGGAAAGCGGTCATATTGGACGGGCTCTCCACTTCCTTGTCCTCGATAAAGTCTCCCAGGAGGCTGTCCTCCTCCTCGCCGATGGGCGTTTCCAGGGAAATGGGCTCCCGCGCCACGCTCTTCACCGCTTTCACCCGCCCGGTGGCCCACCCCAGCTTCTCCGCGACCTCGTCGTCGGTGGGCTCGCGCCCGAGGACCTGCATGAGCTGCCGTGACTCCCGCATGACCTTGTTGATCTGCTCGATCATGTGCACGGGCACGCGGATGGTACGGGCCTGGTCGGATATGGAGCGGGTGATGGCCTGGCGGATCCACCAGGTGGCGTAGGTGGAGAACTTGTACCCCTTGCGGTATTCGAACTTCTCCACCGCCTTGATCAGGCCGATGTTGCCCTCCTGCACCAGGTCGAAAAAGTGCAGGCCGCGGTTGGTGTATTTCTTGGCGATGCTCACCACCAGGCGCAGGTTGGCCTTGATGAGCCGGTCCTTTGCTTCCTTCATGGTTGTGCGCCCGCGCTCGATCTCGTCCGCCATGGCCAGGATGTCCTCGATCTTGTTCTCGAAGACCACCTCGTAGCGCTGGAGCTTCTTCTCGCTGGTCTGGTGCACGCGCAGAAGCTCGCGCACCCTCTCCACGCCCATGCCGACGGCCTTCTCCAGCTTGTCCCGCTCGGCGGCAACGGTCAGCTTGCGTACCAGGCCCTTCATGTCTTTGGAGGAAGCCACGCGCAGGCGCTTCTCTATTCGCCCGATCTCCTTATCGATGGAGCGGATCCTGCGGGCAACGCCGATGAGCCGCTCGGCAATGGCGAAGATGTCCTCGGGACGCAGCTCCACCTTTTTCAGTGAATCCGCCACTCCCTTGCGCTTCTCGACGAAGGACTCGTCGAAAATGTCCCCGCCCTCGGACTCGGTCTGGCGCTTGAACTCCATGTAGCGCTTGACCCCCGGCAGGTGGTCCTTGAAGGGCTCCTTGTAGAAGGCGCCGAGCTTGCGGGTCTCCGCAAGGTACTCGGTGGCCTCCTTTTTGCTGAGGTTCATCTCGCGCGGGTCACGCGTAGAGGTGGCGCGAAGGCCAAGGCGCAGGAACTCCCTGACAAGGACGCCGGAGTTCTTGATGACCCCCTTGATGATGTTCTCCCCCGCCTCCATGGCCTTGGAGAGCTCCACTTCCTGCTCGGCGGTGAGCAGATTCTCCTTTCCGATTTCCCTCAGATAGAGACGGATGGGGTCATCGACAGAGGATTCCTTGTCGCTGTAGATCAGCTTCTTGCGGTCCTTGCCCGGTTTTTCCTCTTCGATTTCGAGGCTGATCTCCTCGTCCTCCAGCTTGATGCTGTGCTTGGAGAGCAGCGCGATGACTTCCTCGATGCGCTCGGAGTTCACGATGGCGTCGGGAAGGAAATCGTTCACCTCGTCGAAGCTCACGCTCTTCTTGCCCTTGGCAAACTCCAGTAGCTTGCGCATGGCCGGGTCATCCATGAGATCGGCGTAGACCTTGACGGGAGGCTGCCCCCTCACGGGCTTCCCCTTGCCGTCCCGGGCCTTGTGGCCGTGTCCGCCGCTCCTGGCGGCGCTGCCGACATTGACTGAGCGTTCGCCTTTCATGGCGTCACCCCGGGGGTGAACGCCGCTTTTGGCAGCCTTGTCATGCGGGGAGCCGCTTGGGTCGCTCTTGGCGGGCCGAGGCGGCTCCCCGGCTCCCTGCATCGCGCTATCCCGCGAATTTGGCGTGACCTTCTGATGTCCGTGATCTGTTGTTCCCTTGATTTTCAAACCCCTGCCGCCCTCGTTTTGAGTCTTTCCAGCTCGCTGTCGAGATGCATTTTCTCCGCGAGCAGCTCGCGCATCCGCGCGGGATCCGCCGCACTCTTCTCCGCCCTTTTCATCTCAGTTGCCAGCATGTCGATCTTCTTGCGCAGCGCCCGCTGGCGGATTCTGCGCACGCCGTCGGCGACGAGCCGTTCCTGGTTCAGGTCGAACTCGCCGCTGGAGGCCTTGCGGATTGCGAGGTCCCGCAGCGGCGCGTCATCGATGCGCGCGCACAGCGCCTCGAAGCTCGTTTCCTCGGCACGGAAGGACTCCTCCAGCGCGACGAACAGCGACCGCGCCCGATCGTCATCGAGATCGGAGATCAGGACTCCTCCCTTGCGCACCAGGGCAAACAGCTCGCGGTTGGACGCGACGGCGAGCATCAGGAACAGGTCGGAAGCAATCGAGGACGCCCCTTCCCTCGCCGCACCGCTCTCCTGCCCGCGCGCCTCTGCCCTCAGGGCACCGTAGGCGGCGCCCCCGAAACGCCGGCGGGACGCCGTCCACGCCTGGAAATCCTGGCGCAGAGCCTGCACATCCGCGCCCAGGGTGTCCGCGAGAAGGTTCATGTACCCGTCCCTGCGCAGCTGGCTGATGGGGGCCGCGATGAAGGGAAAAAGCCAGTCGCGGATCCGCTCCCTGCCTTCCGCTCCCGTGCGCTCGTGCGCGGCAAGAGCCTTCTCCACCAGGTAGGGGAAGCTTTCCCGCGGGTGCTCGAGCAGGCCCTTCAGCGCCACGACATCCCCCTTCTTGACGAAATCCGCCGGGTCCTCGCCGCCCGGAATTTCCACCACCTGGACGATCAGGTCCTGGCTTTCCAGCATCTCAATTGCACGCGAGGTGGCCTTGCGCCCCGCCTCATCCCCGTCAAAGAGCAGGACCCCCCGGGAAGCGTAGCGCTTCAGCAGCCGCACCTGCTGCTCCGTCAGGGCCGTCCCCAGCGGGGCCACGCAGTTCTCGAAACCAGCCTGGTGCATGGCCAGCACATCCATGTACCCTTCCACGAGTATGAAGAACTCCACCCTGCGGATGGCGGGGCCGGCGCGCTCCATGCCGTAGAGATTCTCCCCCTTGCGGAAAAAAGGGGTCTCGGGGGAATTGAGATACTTCGGCTGCCCCTCTCCGAGGATTCTCCCGCCGAAGGCAATGATCTCCCCTCGGGGATTGCAGATCGGAAACATGATCCTATTCGCGAAGAGCGCCATGGACCGCCTCTGCGCATTCTCGGCGAACATCCCCGTCCGGGCCAGGAAATCCGCTGAATAGCTCTTCTGGGTCAGGAACCTGAAAAGCCACTCGCGGTCCGGCGGTGCATAGCCGAGCTGGAACTTTCCGATCGTCTCCTGCGTCACCCCCCGCTCGGCCAGGTATTTTCGCGCCCCTTCCGCCTGCGCACCTTCTCCCAGCAGCCACTGGAAGCTGCCCGCGACCCTCCGGTACAGCTCGAAAAAGGTCTCCCTCTTGATCCCCCCGAGCTCCTCGTCCTCGCGCGGGATCTCGATGCCCGCCTTCTTCGCCAGGATCTCCACGGCGTCCCGCCAGGGAACCTTTTCCACCTCCATGACGAAGTCGAAAACCGTCCCGCCCTTGTGACAGCCGAAGCAGTAGTACACGCCCTTGTCCGGCGTCACGGTGAAGGAAGGCGACTTCTCCTGGTGGAACGGGCACAGCCCCCAGAATCGTCCACCCTTGCGCTGCAACGCCACGTGCTCGCCGATCACCTCGGCAATATCAAGACGGCCGCGAATCTCCGAGAGCGTGCTCTCCGGTATCCTCATACCCCTACGGCTTCTTCAAATAGAGGTACTTCGCCTGGTTGTGCTCGTTCAGGTTGCGCGAAAAGTAATGTCGCCCCGTCTGCGGATCCCGGAGAACGAAGTACAGGTAATCCGAGCGAAGGGGATGAAAAGCTGCCTCCAGAGCTATTTTCCCGGGATTCGAAATCGGACCCGGCGGCAGGCCGGCCCACTTGTATGTATTATAGCGTGAGTCGACCTTTTCGTCATCTCTGGTGATATACTCTGGGTGCGCCTTTTGCTGGATCTCAGTGATAATATATTCAAGAGTCGCGCATGATTCAAGCCCTATGTTCAGGCGCAGGCGGTTGTTGAAGACCGAGGCGATCGTCGGCGCCTCCTCGTCCACGCGGTATTCCCGTTCAACGATGGAGGCGAGGACCACCGAATCGCGGAGCTTCTCCTGCCCCAGGTCCTTCCAGTCGGGCGCGATCTTCCCGAGGTTGTCGAAGAACGTGCCTACCATGAGCTCGACGAGCGTCTGGGCGGGAAAAGGACGCGGGACAAAGTAGGTATCAGGGTAGAGGAACCCCTCCAGGGACCTCCCCGGGACGCCGAACTTTGCCAGCAGCTCGGGGGAGTGAATCGCAGAGATGAAATCTGCCGCGGTGCACACGCCCTCCGCCTCCAGGTGCCGCGCAATCTTCGTGGACGTCCACCCTTCGGGCAGCGTCACCTTGCCGATGGTCTGCGCACCCTCCACGAGCAGGCGGTGGATGGCCAGCGTGCTGGCCCGCGCGGGGATACGGTAGTAGCCCGCCTTGAAATCTCCCTGCGTTCCCTTCAGCCGTCCGGCGGCCTCCAGGAGCGGCGCAAAGCGGATGAAGCCCTGCGCCTGAAGCTCCCGGCTGATGCGGGTGAGACTCCATCCTCTTTCAATGGAAAAAAGCCCGTCCCCCTTCGAACGGGGGACCGGGCTGGCATTGAGAAAGGCGAAGGTGATCGCCAGGCACGCGATCACCCCCGCCGCAATCCCGCCGCCCCACAACAGTCTCCTGGCGTGTGTGCTCATCAAATGCGGGTTCCTCCCGGGAGCCTTACTGCTTGACCAGGATGAACTCCACCCTCCTGTTCTTCCACCTGTTGTCCAGATCGCTGAAGGGAACGATAGGCTCCGCGGCGCCCACACCCGTGGTGCTGATCCGCGCCGCCTCGATTCCCTCGGCCACGAGGGCCGCTCGAATTGCCTCCGCGCGCAGCTTCGACAGGGGAAGCAGCTCCTGCTCCTGCTCGGTCTTCGCGCGCGCGGGATTGTCGAAGTTCACCAGGTTCGCGTGCCCCTGGATCTGGATCCTGTAGGTGGAGTATTTCTTGAAGATCTCCGCCAGCCTCTGCAGGGTGCTGAGATTCCTCGCCGCCTTGTCGGGGTCCACCTTCACATAGTCGGCCGTGTTCGCGGCAAAGGTGATGCTCGCGATCCTGACCTTCAGCTTGTCCCCGTCGCGGATGACCAGAACGTCCACGGGGATGTTTTTCTGCACCGTGGTCGTATTTCCCAGCTCGTCGGTAATCCTGAAGACCAGCGGGTAGTCCTCGGCTGACTGGACCAGCTCGCCTGTTGCCGAGGTCCCGTTCCAGATGATCTTCTCCGACGGTGCTCCCTTGCCGGCAAAGCTCGTGAACGGGTGCTGCTCGGGGTCGAGGATCCTGATCTCCCAGCTGTCGATGGGGACCGGGTCATCCACCTTCAGGTTGATCGCCAGCTCGTCATTCACCCCATCGTTGTCCGGTGAGAAGGGCAGGCCTTGCAGCGTGAGGTCCACCTTAGGCGGTGTGACCGCAAGACGGAACGGCGCCGAGCGCGCGGTGGCCACGTTGCCCTTGAAGTACTCGACGGTCAGGACCGCCGTGTACAGGCCGTCGGGAGCCGTTGCGATTCCCTTCTGGTCCTTTCCGTCCCAAGTGAACGATCCCGGTACCGGGGTCGGACCCGTGAATGTCTTTTGCTCCTGGGAGGCGGAGTCCGTCATCGAGAGCTTCCACGACTTCACCCCGTCCTTGAGGGCCACCAGCGTCGCGAAGGTGATCGTATCCTTCACGCCATCCCCGTTGGGAGAGAACCCGTTGGCGCCGGCTGTCACGTACACGGGCGTCGGCCGGGTATCGATCTGGATGCCGGCGAGCTCCTTGGTCGTGACGTTGCCCGCCTTTGTCTGGGCCGTGACGACATAGGTGTAGTATCCGTCAGGCATGAGGTTCCCGTTTTCGTCCTTTCCGTCCCAGGAGAGATCCGCGGCCTTCCCTTTCCAGAACCATCCGCGGACCCTCTGTTTTGTCGAGGAGCGCACCTCCCCTTCCCAGAGGTCTTCGTCGCTGGAGCTCTGCTTGATGGTGACTGCCGGCAGCGTGCTGTCCGGCGTCGGGGAGAACAGGAGAGCGGGGGAAGAGACGTCGATCTGCGGTATATGGTTGTCCACGAAGAACGGTGTTGTTTCCGCTTTCGGCTGGCTGCCATTGGCGTAGATCACCTGCAGCTCGGCGGTATATTTGCCGTCGGCCACCCGCTTGCCATTGTCGTCAATGCCGTCCCAGAGGATGTCGGCCGGTGCCCGGGCCCTTCCCGTGTATGTCCGCGCCGTCGAGCCGTCGGCATTGCGCACGCGCAGCGTGTAGGAGTCGACCCCGCTCGTGACGGCCAGGGCGGGCATGATGCGGATGCGCGTCTTGGTTCCCCCGCCGAAGGGGGAGAAATAGGCAAGGTCCGTGGAAACGTGGACGGGCTTCTTCTCGGTGTCTATGCGCAGCGAGATGGGCTGGGATGCGCCCGTGTTGCCCGCCTGGTCCGTGGCGCTCAGGGTGTAAGAGTACAGCCCGTCCGGCAGGACCCTCCCCTCTTCTCCGCGGCCGTCCCAATCGAACTTGTCGTCTGCCCTGCCCCTCCAGACCAGGGTCCTCACGTCCTTGCCGGAAGCGTCCTTGAAGCTTCCCGTCCAGAACAGCTCCTCGGAAGTATCCTGGTAGATGGTCACCGCGCTCCGCGTGCTGTCCCCGGTGGGAGAGAACACGTCATAGGCTGCCTTGGCGGCGGCCTTGGGCGGCGTCACCCTGATCGTGATTGCGGGAGATTCCGAGGTCGGGTTGTGGCCGTTGACGTACAGGAGGGTCAACTTTCCCTTGTATCCTCCCTCGGGCAGCACCGCGCCCTTGTCGTCCTTGCCATCCCACGCGATCGACGGGGGAATACTGAATGTGCCGGAGAATGTTCTCCGAGGCGCATTCTGCGCGTCGAGCACCTGCAGCGACCACTTCTCAATGCCGGTGGTCAGAGGGACCTTCAGATCGAAGGTGACGGTCTGCTTCTGGCTGTTCCCTCCTGGAGAGAAATAGGAATAGTTGATGGCGAGCTGGATCGGGGTCGCTCGGGTATCGATGATGATGTTGCTCAGCTCGGCCGAGCCGACGTTGCCGGCGCGGTCGGTTGCCGAGACGTGGTAGCTGTAGATCCCGTCAGGAGCCAGGACTCCCTGGTCGGTCTTGCCATCCCAGGCGGTGCTCGGCGGCTCCGCGTCACTCCACGTGAAGGTGCGAACGGCCTGGCCTGTCACGTCCTGGATCGTTCCCGTCCAGGTGTCTTCTTTCGAGCCTGCCTGCTGCAGGGGGAGTGTCTCTTTATTGCCGTCGCCATTCGGGGAGAATATGAGATATGGGGCGCTCACGGTGATCTTCGGCGGGGTGGTCTTCACGACCACCGTTCCGTTCGGGCTCTTCCCTAGGTTGCCGTTATCGTCCCAGGCCTCGATGTGGTATGTGTAGGTGCCCTCGGGGACAACCGTTCCGCCGTCTGACATTCCGTCCCAGCGGAGCGTCGGGGGAATTGCGATCCCCTGCTTCACGTAGGTCAGGCGCTTGAGGATGTTGCCAAGGTCCCTGTTTTCGGGCCGGTCTTCCTTGTTCTGGATTGTGCGCACGTCGGTGCCGTTCGCATCGGTAATGACAAACTTATAGCCCTTGATGAACCTGTCATCGGTGATCGAAATCGGGAGAAGGAGGTCGTCCTTCACGCCGTCAAAGTTCGGGGAGATGTACTTCTCCCCCGAGGTGTCGATGCTGATGGCCGGCGGGGTGACGTCTCTCACGCCTAGGGGCACGTTCAAACCGGCGCCGAATCCCCACACGCCGTTCTGCAGCGGAGCGGCGGCCACCGACGGTCGGATCTCGGTCACATCCTGTCCTGCGCTCTTTACGCCAAGGCCTCCCAGCTTCAGCGTGATGCCGACAGACAGGGGAAAGGCGCGGGCCGGCTCGGAGCCGACAGCCTCTCTGAAGTCAAAGCCGTAAGCCGCATTCAGGAAGAAGATGTCCGCGACGGCGAACTGCATTCCCAGGCCGAAGCGGAGGTCCTGGAAGGCCGGGAAGCTGAGATCCGGGGAGAGGGTGAGCCCCAGCTTGTCGGTCTTCACGACGGCAAATGACGCGCCAATGGCGGGAGTGAAAGGCGGCGGGCTTCCCAGGGACCCCATAGCAGCGGAGGCGGTGTATGCCTTGCCGATATTGCGGAATGCCGCCCCCCATCGGAAGTCTTTCATGAACCCCAGATCGCCCACGAGGCTGAGGAATCCCAGGTCCAGCCCGAGCCCCCAGTCGTTGCCGAACTCGAATCCGAGCCCTGCCCCCACGTACAGATCCGGGAAGAGGTCCTTCGAGAAGGACACATTCAGCGCGCCCAGTGTCCCCCAGTCGGGCCCCTGGGTGCCAAATCCCGCCTGGGCGAAGTGGGCAATGCCCGTGAGCACGCCCGCCCGGGTCGGGTAAGTCATGCCGAGATTGATGATGTTCCCGCCCCAGTTGAAGGAGGGCGAGAACTGGCTCAGGTTGATATAGGAGGCGTCAAGGGTGACGCGCTGCCGATCCGCGGAAACGGCCGGGTTCAGCACCGTGCCTGCAGGCGCCTCCAGGGTTGCCGTTCCTGCCCCTCCGCCCAGGAACTCGGGGGAATAGAAATCGAGAAATCCGCTCTCCGCTCCCGCGGAGAGAGCCCCTGCAAGGAGAAAAACCATGGACACGGCGATAGCACGAAGTGTGTTTTTCATATTGCCCTCCCGGCCATACCTGAAAATAGCTCCCCCCGATTGCGAAATCAACGATCCTGAGGAAATCGTGCCGATAACTGCTCGATCTCCCCGACCGTAAGCCTGCTGAACAATGCCTGCTCGACGCGGCGAAGGAGCTCGTCGAGGGGCCCGGTGAGCACGCCCTCCCGCGGCTTGAGCACGACGTACAGCTCCTTCTCTTCCTCTTCGCTGAGAACGACCCCGCTCACGGCGTCAACTCCAACCCCTCCTGGGCGGTGCGCACATTCAGCGCGCCCGTTCCCAGCTGCTCGCGGTGCCACTGCGCGCTGCGCGCGATCCCGAACACCTTGCGGTCATCATAACGCGGCTCGTGGTGAAAAAGCACGAGATTCTTCACCTTCCACTCGACGGCGAGGTTCACGGCCATGGTATACGAGGTGTGGCCGAAATCGAACTTCGAAAAGGATTCCTCCAGAGTGTACTGGGAATCGATGA
>JBEKVA010000019.1:0-20844 GCA_049514475.1 Spirochaetia bacterium | reverse complement strand
GCGGCTGGTCTGAAGATCAGCTCCGTCGTGATGTATAACATCAAGCCGGACGCCATCGCTTCCGCGCTGAAGCTCCCAAAAGAGGAGGCGCCGCTTTTCATCATGCAACTCGGCTACACGCAATAGCAATTGTGCCGCGGGGGATCGCAATGGCGGGGGCTCCGGCCCCCGTGCCCCCATCGCCCTCCTCTAGAGGATCTTTTCGATTTCCGATACGATTTTCGGGTCCAGAGGGTCGAGCTTCGGCTCGAAGCGGGCGACGACCCTGCCTCCACGGTCGACGAGGAACTTCGCGAAGTTCCATCCGATCTTGCCGCTGAAATCAGGGTTGGTTTCGCGCTCCGTCAGGAAGCGATACAGGGGATGGATGTCCTTTCCCTTCACGGATATCTTTGAGAAGAGCGGAAAGGTGACGCCATAAGTGACGGTACAGAACTCCTGGATCTGTTTCTCGCTCCCCGGCTCCTGGCGCAGGAAATTGTTGGCCGGGAAGCCCATCACCACGAGCCCCTTCTCCCTGAAGCGCGTGTACAGCGCCTGCAGGCCCTCGTACTGCGGGGTGAACCCGCACTTGCTCGCGACATTGACGATGAGCAGAACTTTCCCGGAAAAACTGCTCAGCGGGGTCTCGGTTCCCTGGATGTCCGGCAGCGTGAAATCGAGCACTGAAGATTCATTCATGACGATAAAATACGAAGGACTGGGTGCAGACTCAATACAGGGAGGTGCGTGATGGCAGTACCCGTTCTCATTCCCGCCCTTGAGCCGGGCATGACGGAAGGCACGATATTGAGGTGGGAGAAAAAGATCGGAGAGCCTGTCAAAAAGGGCGAGATCCTCCTGCGCCTGGAAACGGACACCGCGGAGGCAGACCTGCAGGCCGCCGCGGCAGGCATACTGCTGAAGATCGAGGCGGAGGCTGACCAGATCGTCCCCTGCGGCGAGACCATCGCGTGGCTGGGCGAGAAGGGGGAGACGGTCTGAAAGGCGGCCGCCCTGGCGGCAGGGCGCCCGCGGGACCCCCTCAGTGCGGCAGCGCGGGGTACGGCTCCCTGCGCATTCTGACGAGCAGGAGCGCGGGCACGATGATCCACGATGCGTTGGCCCCCACCACGGAGAGCAGGTGAGGGGATGCGTGCGGCCCCCAGATTTCCTCGCTCAAGATGATGGTCACGTTGGTCAGCATGATCGAGGCGTAGATGATGCTGGGAATCCGGATCCAGTTCCTTCCCCTGATGAACGCATAGATGGCAAAGGCGTAGTACGGCCCGAAGAGCACGGCGTCGATCCAGATGGTGGCGCGCCACCACGGAGGCCGGGCGAACAGCAGCGGGTCGACGGTGCGTCCCCACCAGTGGGAGAGATCGACGATGGCCCGCGGCGGCCACGCGGGGTAGCTGAAATGCGCCGTGTCGGGGATCACGATCTGCTCGATGTCGAACAGGTAGGTGATGGCAACAAGGTTGAACAGGAAGTAGATCAGGATGACGATGTCCAGGGGCCGCCTGCGCAGGGGCAGGGACTGTGTCTGCTGATGTGCTGCCATGAGCTAAGACAACAGGAAAAATTGATGCGCTGCAAGTGACGATCCCGGGGCGGTGCGGGGTTTTACCTCCAACGAGGGCTCCGGCGTGCTTGTCACCTCTCCCTGACGTGGAGCGAAGCGGCGCGGATCGGATCGGGACCGCTCACCGTCGCGGCAAGCGGAGCATCGACGCTGTATCACCCGCGGATGACTCTCGTCAGGCTTCCGCGGGGACTCTTTCCATGGCGAACTCCATGTAGGCGCGCAGCAGGTCGCTGCGCTCGGGATTCTGCAGGAGCCTGATGGCGCGCTTCTCGATCTGGCGTATCCGCTCCTTGGTGAGCCGGTAGGTGATCCCCAGCTCCCGCAGCGAATGCGGGCGCGTGCCGTTCAGCCCGAAGCGGTACTGGATGATCTCCGCTTCCTTCTTCGCCAGGCTGCCCAGCACGGCGTTGATGTCGGCGCGCAGCGAGCTCTCGATGGCCAGCTCTTCCTGGCGCTGCGAGGAGGTGTCCACCATGGTGTCACCGAACAGCGCCGCATCCTGCGCCGGCCCGACCGGCGCGTCGAGGGAGAGAGGTTCCCGCGAGACGTTCAGCAGGTGCGCGGCCCGCTCCGTGCGGGGCCGCCCGTTCTCCTCGTTCTCTATCTGCGCCAGCTCGAGGGCCCTGTTGGTCGGCAGGCGGATCATGCGCGACTTGTCGCTCAGCGCCGTCATGATCGACTGGCGGATCCACCAGACCGCGTAGGAGATGAAGTGGTAGCCCATGTCGACGTCGAAGCGGTCGATGGCCCGCATCAGGCCGATATTGCCTTCACTGATGAGATCATCGAGGGGCAGCCCCCGATGCTGGTACTTCTTCGCGATATTCACAACGAACCGCAGATTGGCGCGGATGAGCGCTTCCTTCGCGGCCGTGCTCCCCCGCGCCGCCTGGCGCGCAAGGGAGGCCTCTTCGCTCCTGCTCAGCAGGGGTATCTTGCGGATCTCCTTCAGGTAGAGGGAGAGAATATTATCATCCGATCGACCCGGCTTCTTGTGCCTGTCATTTCTGTTCGTGCTACTCATGATGAAAATGAATGTACCGCCGCCGTTCGGCGCACGCCATTAAGGTTGTATTAAGGTTTTATAACGAAAAGTTATGTAACTTTTCCGGACGCGCTAAAAATGCGACGGGCGCGTGAAATCCAATGTTCCTTCGACTTTCGCTAATCTTTTCGCGGATACCCGAGCGTCTGTCCGAAGAGTACGCGCTGACCCTTTCTCAACTTCAGTTTCTCTGAAAGCCGTGCCCTGCTGCAATTGTGAAACCATGCGGCAAGACCCTGCGACGCGGCGAAGAGCGAGACGTTGCCGGCAATAATGCCCGTGTCCACGTAATAGTAGGCTTTCTGTGTTTCCCTGTCATGAAGGCCCGGCTCCTGGAAGCCGGCCGTTCGGAGCTTCTCGACATCCGCGACATAGATGAGCCGCACGGGAGCAGTCGCTCCCGCCCCTTTCTGGCCCTGGCCGATTGCCAGGGGCCTCACATCTTCAAAGAGCACGGGCGCCAGGCGGTGAGCCGGTCCCTCATACAGGAAGACGCCCTGCTTCAGCGCGACATAGATGTCGATCTCCTGCGCGTTGCTCGCCGAGGCTGCCGTCCTTCCCAGGGCTCCGAAAGGCCCATTTTTCCTGTTGACCCCGCATGCCGACCAGAGAAGGTTCGACAGCACCCGCAGGGAGAGCGGCTTCTCGCTCAGGGATCGAACGGTTCTCCTTTTCCGCAGCGCGGCACTCACGGAGCTGCCGCGGCCGGTGGTGGGCTTTGGGAGATCGAGAGAGTGCGGCAGGACGCTGGTATTCGCCGAGGCGCGAGGGGATTTTCTTTTGCCGACGGTTTTCTTCCTGATCATCGTTTCCTCCCGTCTTTCAGCCATTGTACCCCTGCCGCCGCTTTGTGTCTTCGGCAAATCCAGGCACTACTGCGCGGTCCGCTCTTGATATAGACTCGTGTCCCTTGAAGAGGTATCGAATGGGGCACACGGTTTCCCGCAGACTTTTCGCATTGACGGTCGCATGCGCCGGGCTTTTCCTCTTGGCATTTCCCCTCATGGTTCACCTTGTTCCGGGCGGAGAGCTCTTCGGAGCGCTCATGATCGTTCCCCTGGTCCTGATCGCCTGGAACTTTACGCCGCGCGCGGGCCTGATTGCCGCCCTCGCGGGGATCGTATTCACCGAGATCTTATTCAACGGCGAGCATTTCTTCGTCCGTCACCTCGGCCCTTCCCCCTCCTGGACAATGCTCGTGCTTTTCCCCGCGATGGTTTATCTCTTCGTGGGGATCAGCTTTGGAAGGCTGGGGGCGATACACCGCACCCTGCAGAACACGATCGACTCCAGGAACCAGCTGGAACGGACGCTCGTGGCGGCACAGCAGTCGGCCCAGCAGTACCTGGACATTGCCGGTGTCATCCTGATGGTTCTCGACCGCGAAGGCCGGATCTCCCTCATGAACAGGAAGGGCCACGAAATATTCGGCTACGGTGACGGAGAGCTCGTCGGCAGAATCTACAGCGAGGTGTGCCTGCCGCGGCGGGTGCGGGAGGAGATGAGGCTTGGGTTCGACAGACTCGTGGGCGGTGAAGCCGCGATGGAATACCACGAGAATCCGATTGTGACAAGGAATGGCCAGGAGAGGCTTATTGCCTGGCACAATACGCTCCTGCGGGACTCCTCGGGCGCCTTTGTCGCAATCCTCAGCTCGGGGGAGGACATCACCGAGAGGCGCAAGGCGGAGAAGGAGCTGGCGGGAAGCCACGCCCACCTGGAAGCCATCATGAACGCGCTCCCCGACATCCTGTGCGAGCTGGATCGGGACGGGGTCCTTTACGACCTTCGTACCTCGCATCGCGATCGCCTCCTGTATCCCCAGGTGCTCTCATCGATCGGCGGGAAGGTGCAGGAGATCTTCCCCGCGGATGCGGCAGCCAAAATTCTCGATGCCGTGGCACGGGCGGGGCGTACCGGCGAGTACAGAAGCCCTCCCCTCGATTTTCAGAATGGCAGGGAGACGCGCTGGCTCGAGCTTTCCGTGGCTGCCGTGAGTGACTACCGCTTACCCGAATGCCGCTTTGTCGTTGTGGCGCGCGATGTCACGGAGCGGCGTGGGCTGCAGCAGCAGCTGATCCAGTCGCAGAAGATGGAAGCCGTCGGCAGGCTCTCCGGCGGCATTGCCCACGATTTCAACAACATCCTGATGGTCATCATCAGCTATTGCGACCTGATCCAGAGAGGGGCCGGGACCCATGGTGACGTCGGGAAATGGGTGAAGATCATCAAGGACTCCGCCGAAAGGGCGGCCTCCCTCACCTACCAGCTGCTCTCGTTCAGCCGCAAGCAGCTCCTTGCCCCGAAAATCGTGGACGTCGACGGGCTCGTCGAAGACATGCGCCCCATGCTCGCAAAGCTGCTGGGGGAGGACGTTCGGCTCATTCACGAGTCATCTGGGGCCGCCTGCAGGGTGAAGGGTGACGCCTCGCAGCTGCAGCAGGTCATCATGAACCTGACCGTCAACGCGCGCGATGCAATACCCGATGAGGGAGAAGTGACGATACGGGTGAGTGCCGTCGAGCATGCGGCCACTGATGCCCTTCAGCCCGCCGAGATGCCGCCGGGCAGCTACGTGCTGATCGAGGTCAAGGACACCGGCGCCGGTATGGACGCCGAGACTCTCAGTCATCTGTTCGAGCCGTTTTTCACGACAAAGGAGCTGGGGCGGGGCACGGGGCTCGGACTGTCGATCGTATACGGCATCGTGAAACAGTCCGACGGCTACCTGCATGTCGAAAGCACTCCCGGCATCGGCAGCACCTTCCACGTCTACCTTCCCCGGCTTGAAGAGGCGGTCGAGGAACGCACGAGCCGCCCCGGCGAAGAGTGCAAAGGAAGTGAAACGATCCTGCTCGTCGAGGATGCGGATGACATCAGGGGCCTGATCCGCCAGCACCTGGCGGGGTGCGGGTACAGGATTCTCGAAGCGTCACACGGCGCTGAGGCTTCCCGGCTCTGCCAGGAAAACCCGGGCGGCATCCAGGTGCTGGTCACCGATATCGGGCTCCCCGGCCTGAAGGGCTGGAAGGTGGCCGATGCTTTCCGGGCGGCCAATCCCGGCGGCCGCATCATCTACATGACGGGATACACCGATGAGGTCAGCCGCAGGGAGATCGGCAAGGACCCGCGGGCAGTGGTATTGCAGAAGCCTTTCAGCATGACCGAGCTTGCCGCGCGCATACGCGCGCTGCTGGACGCGTCGTAAGGGAAGAGAGGCTTCCCGGGGGCTCAGCCTCCTGCGGCGACGATCCTGTAGCTGGTGCGAACGGGCGTGCCGGCCTTCAGCATTGCCCACACGGGGCACAGCTTCTCATCCGCCGTGGCGATGATACGCTCCACCGCTGCGGGCTCCACCCCGGCGCCGCTGATGAGGAACTCCAGGCTGATCTCCGTGAGCACCGTCGGGTGCTCGTCGCGGCGCACCGCGTGCGCAATCACCTCGACGCCGCTCACCGGCTGCTTCGCGCGCTGCAGCAGCAGCGCGACGGTGCTGCCCCCGCAGGCGGCCAGGCTGGACAGGAGGACCTCCAGCGGCTTCATTCCCGCGGCCTGCTCCCCGTTCAGAGGGTAATCCATGGTCAGCGAATGGCTTCCCGCCGTGGCAACCATGCGCATTCCCCCCTTGTGCACGGCACGAACCGTGAGCTCGCTGGGCATCTGTTTCTCCTTTTCCGATCCGATGTTATTTCGAAAATGCCGCCCGGGCAGTCCCGAACGAATCGAACATCCATGTGCCGATGCCCAGCGCCAGGATGATCCCGGCAAGCTCATCGGCGATATAGTGCTGCTTCACGAAAAGCGTGGAGAGGATGACCCCGATGGCCACCACCAGCATCCCGATGGCGATGCCCCGCGTGAGGCGGTTCGGGCGGACGCGCGCGTAGCGATACCAAGCGTAGAAGCAGAGAGTGGCAATGGCCGCGTGCAGGCTGGGGAAACAATTGAACGAGGGATCGGCCTGGAAATGCGAGTACATGGCCGCCGCAAATGGATTGCCTGCCAGCGGGTGCGCAAGAAGCTCCGCGCGATAGATGTCGGTGGTGACGGGAAAGACCGCATAAATAAGGTCGGCGGCCACGTTGACCAGGATGAGCGACCAGGCGAGCGCGTATCCCCTGCGGATCTCGACGAAGGCGAAGTACGCCATGGTCAGCGCTGACAGCGGGTAGAACAGGTACAGGTAGAAAATGGCCCACTCGGGAGCGAAAGGGATCAGGTTGTCCAGCCCGGTGTTCAGGTGAAAGCCTGTTGCGTACAGGCTGCCCGTCCAATTGTAGAGGATCGTGTTCAGGACGATGAAGAAGACCCCCAGGATGAGAAAGACGTTTCCGACGATGTAGGCCAGCGCCTCGCTTGCACGCGTGCGCCGGCCGCCGAAGAATAGCTTCTCGATCAGCCCCTGCCAGGCGTCGTGGGCGCGCAGCAGCGGGCGGGCGATTCCCGAGGGCTCGCCGCGCAGAAGCGTGCGGGCAGCCCCGGATGGTCTGCCCGTCATTTTTTCGCCCCGTTGGGCAGCTTGTGGGCGATGCAGTCGTACAGCAGCCGATCGGGCTGGAAGCCGGACACCGAGCGGATGATGATCCTGTAGCCCCCCTTGTCGAAGGGGAGGCGGGCGGCGAGAAACGAGGCCATGTCAGCGGCCGATTCCAGGGGGCCTACAAGGTCCTTGTCCTGGGACAGGACAAGCGGACGGGCGCCGGGCGCGATAACGATTGAGAGCGGGATGAGGGACAGCGAAAGAAGGGCGTCGGGGCTGAGTGTCTCCTGCTGAGGGATGGCCGCCTGCTTAGCTTCCAGCTGGATCATGCGCGCCTTCACGTCGGGCAGCGCGCTGCCCACCGCCGCGGTCAGCAGGTCGATGAGACGATGCCTTACCTCGGCGAGGTCCTTCAGCGCCGAGAGCTCCCCCAGGGCGGGGTTGTTCTTGATGGCCTTTGCCAGCCCCGAAATCTCCCTGAGGTAAACGTTCTTCTGGGAATCGGGGATGTAGTGCATGACCACGATGCGCACCGGCTTCCCGTCCGGGGCGCCGTAGTCGAAGCCGGTGGGGCTCCACCCGATGGCGCAGAACAGCTCCCCGTCACCCGTGACCCGGCCGTGGGGGCACGCCCACCCCAGGCCGATGCCGGTGTTGGCAGCGTTCTCCCGTCCCGCGACGGCCCCCGCGAAATCGAACCCGCTCCTGAAATCGGGGATGGCCTCGATCAGCGTGGCAAGGAGGTTCAGGTTCTTGGCCTTGTCGATCTCGGGAAGCTCGATGAGCCGCCCTTCCTGGAGCGCGTCGAGGAGGCTTTTCATCCGGTCACTCCTGGTGACATTAGTCCGGTCACTCCTGGTGACATTAGTCCGGTCACTCCTGGTGACATTAGTCGACTCCAAACTTTCGGAAGAACCAGCTCTTTACGAAGTGCGTGAGGGCGCAGTAGAGCACCAGGAACCCTGCGATCCACGCCCAGTAGATAGCCGGCAGCGGCACGAAGCCCAGGAAGCCGGCCAGCGGCGAGTAGGGGAGCGCCACGCCGATGGCCATGACCAGCAGGGTGAAGAAGAGCATGATCGGGCTGGCGCGGCTCTGGATGAAGGGGATCTTCTTCGTGCGGATGATGTGCACGATGAGCGTCTGGGTGAGGATCGACTCCACGAACCACCCCGTGTGGAACAGCGCGGCAGCGTAGCTCTGATCGGGACTTGCGGCATTCGCGAACTGAGCGGCCAGCCCGGCGGGCGCGGCCAGCCCCTGGTTGATGCACCCGAAGAAGTACAGCATCAGGAAGAAAGTGGCGTAGTCGAAGATGGAGCTCATGGGCCCGATGAAGTACATGAAGCGCCGGATATTGCCGATGTTCCATCGCCTCGGCACCGTGGTGAAATCCGAATCCACGCGATCAGAGGGGATGCCGATCTGCGACACGTCATAGAGCATGTTGTTGGTGAGCACCTGGATGGGCAGCATGGGCAGGAAGGGAAGGAAGAAGCTGCCGCCCACCACGCTGAACATGTTGCCGAAGTTGGAGCTGGCTCCCATGCGGATGTACTTGATGATGTTGCCGAAGACCTTCCTGCCCTCGATGATGCCGTCATCCAGCACCAGCAGGCTCTTCTCCAGCAGCACGATGTCCGCGGACTCCTTGGCCACGTCCACGGCGGTGTCCACCGAGATGCCCACGTCGGCCTTCTTCAGCGCGGGAGCGTCGTTGATGCCGTCCCCCATGAACCCCACCACGTGACCCTTCCCCTGCAGCGCCTGTATGACCTCCTCCTTCTGGGTAGGGGAGAGACGCGCAAGCACGGTGGCCTTTTCCGCGGTCTCGACAAGCTGCGCCGGCGTGAGCCCCTGCAGCATGGGCCCGGTGACAAGGTGCTCGACGTCGATACCCACGTCCTTGCACACCTTGCGCGTGACCAGGTCATTGTCTCCGGTGAGGATTTTCACCGTCACCCCCGCGTCCTTCAGCGCCTTCAGGGCCTGCGCCGTCGTTTCCTTGGGGGGATCGAAGAAGGCGATGTAGCCCAAGAGGATCATGTCGCTTTCATCCGCGGAGGAAAAGACCGTCTTGTCCCGGGGGAACTCCCGGTAACCGATGGCAAGCACGCGGTACCCATCGGCGCTCAGCGCCTCGTAATCCTCCAGCACGTCCTGTCGGATCATGTCGATCAGGGGCAGGATGTCCTCTTCCACCTGGTAGGAGGAACATACCTTGAAGACGTCCTCCACCGCGCCCTTGCAGATCAGCACGTGGTCCCCTTCGTACTCCACCACCACGGACATGCGCTTGCGGGTGAAGTCGAAGGGGATCTCGTCCACCTTCTTGCAGCGGCGCTCCACCTCGAACTCCCCGTGGGCCAGCACGGCGCGGTCAAGGAGGTTGCGCAGGCCTGTCTGGTAGAAACTGTTCATGTAGGCGTAGCGCAGCACCTCGTCGCTCTGCTTGCCGGAGACGTCGACGTACTTCTCCAGCACGACCCTGTCCTGCGTCAGGGTGCCCGTCTTGTCGGTGCACAGGATGTCGATGGCCCCGAAGTTCTGTATGGAGGCGAGCTTCTTGACGATGACCTTCTTCTTGGACATCGCCAGAGCGCCCTTGGCGAGGTTCACCGTGACGATCATGGGCAGCATCTCAGGGGTCAGCCCGACGGCCACCGCAAGCCCGAACAGCAGCGCGTCCATCCAGTTGTGCTTCGTGATCCCGATGATGAGGAACACGATGGCCACCATGACCACCATGAAGCGGATCATCAGCCAGGTGAACCCCGAGATTCCCTTGTCGAAGCTGGTCTTGGAGCGCTGGCCGGCGAGCTTTCGCGTGATGGCCCCGAAGTAAGTTCGCGCCCCCGTGTTCACCACCACCCCGCGGGCGCTCCCCGAGAGCACGTTGCTGCCCTGGAAGCACGCGTTGGGAAGCTCCAGCGCCGACTTCCCGTTGCCGGACACGGCGGCGGCGCTCTTTTCCACCGGCATCGATTCCCCGGTGAGGGCGCTCTGGCTGACAAAGAAGTCCTTCGTGGAGATCAGCCGCAGGTCGGCAGGGACCAGCGAGCCGGCGTCCAGCACGACGATGTCTCCGGGAACGACCTCCGCCAGGGGGATCTCAGTGTCCTTTCCCTCTCTCAATACGTTCACCGTGGTGCGGACCATGGCCTGCAGCTTCTCAACGGCGTGGCCCGACCTCTCCTCCTGGAGGGAGGAGAGCCCTACGCTGATGAGGACCATGGCGCCCACGACGATGGTGGAGCGCAGGTCCCCCATGATGAAGGAAACCGCGGCAATGACGAGGAGCTGGATGACGAGGGGGTTCGCGATACGGTGGTAGGTGCGAAGGAGCAGGCCGCCCTTCTTTGTGAGGACCTCGTTGGTGCCGAACTGCCTGCGCTTCTCTTCGGCTTCCTCCGCGTCGAGTCCCTTTTCGCGGGTGCGCAGGCGTCCGAGGCAGTCCTCGGGGGAGAGCGAGCACGCCTCGATGAGTACCCGTTCCTGGTCCGTTGTCACGGCGGAGGCGGCCGGCTTTCTCATGAGCTTATCAGTACTCCCCGGGACGGGAAGCGTCAAGCTCCGCCGGGGGCCGTTTCAGGTCTCGGGGATCTTTTCCGGCGGCACCCGCAGCTCCTGGGTGTCCAGCCCGATGCGGCCCGTCCTGTGCTTGTGCGGGGCCATGGCGGCCTTCATCTCGGGGCTGTCCAGGTGGTCGCGCGTGCGGAAGTAGCGCGCCCGGGCCCCCAGGGCGCTTGGGTTCTCTATGGTGAGCTGTCGGAACTGGAAGGAGAGGTTCGGGTCATCGCTGAGCAGGTCCTTCACGTTGTCCAGCTGCTCCGCCGGCACCCCGGCCATGCCGAGAATCTCCCCAATGCCCATGGGCAGCGTGCAGGGATGGGTGCTCGCGAGGGAGATCCTCTCTTCCAGCAGCTTGTTCTCCAGCAGCACGTAGGTGCGGGTGAGAGGATTCTCGTAAACCCGCGCGCGCAGGCGGATGAATGTGAACCACAGCCTCTGGCTGAGGGCCGCGAGGATCCGCGCGACCGTGGCCGGCGATTTTCCGAAGACCGAGGGAAGGGAGGCGCGGGAGACGGGCAGCAGCGCCGTCTCCGCCGAGCTGATCGCGGTCGCGCTGCGCGGCGCGTCGGAGACGATGGAAAGCTCGCCGAAGATGTCTCCTTCCCGCAGGATTGAAAGGAGGATCTCCTCGGGGGGCATGATCTTCATGATCTCCACCTTCCCCGACTTGATGACGTACAGCTCGTCGCCGGGCTCGTGCTCGCAGAAGATCATCT
Organism: Spirochaetia bacterium; assembly: GCA_049514475.1. GTDB lineage: Bacteria > Spirochaetota > Spirochaetia > SZUA-6 > Fen-1364 > Fen-1364. The sequence goes on along the minus strand of JBEKVA010000019.1, from coordinate 9,460 downwards.
GCCCGTCGGCGTACACGCGGCACAGCCCGCGCTGTATGGGCGGCGAGACGGCGCCCCGCGGGCCCACGGCGGACAGCCGCTGGGTGACCTCGGATGTGTGAAAGCCGGCGGGGAACCGGCGCTGGTACACCTTCAGCGCATGCGCCGCGTGCGCCGGCCTTCCGCGGGCAAGAAAGTGATCGGCCAGCGCGTACAGCCGCGCATCGTCTCCCGCCGCGTTTGCGTCCTCCGTGCGGGATGTCATCCTCTCGTCGTAGGCGCGCAGCTCCTGCGCGAAGTAGGAAATGATCCTCCCCGCGAGGTCGGGATTGGACTGCACCGATTCCAGGAACCGATCGCGCCCCAGGACGGCGCAGGTGCAGTCGGAGCGTGCCTCCGCGGTTTCCATGCGCGGGCGCCGGCTGAGGCAGGAGGTGAAGCCGAAGATGTCGCCGGGCCCCAGGACGGACCTGAATCGGGGGATCCCGGGCGTTCCGGTGAGCTCGACCTCTCCCGCCTCGATGATGAACACGTCATCGCTTTCCTCATCGGACTCTATATAGATGAGTGCGCCCTTGCGGTAGTTCTTCTTGCCCGATTCGCCCATGTCCTGCCTCTCTCCGGCAGTGTAGACGGCCGCGGTGGCGCTGTCAATTTGAGACCGTTCGCGTGAACCGGCCGGGCCGTCGCTCGCCCCTCACCGCCGGTGCATGAGGCGGGCAAACGTGCTATAGTGCCGGCCCCATGGAGAGATACAGCGGCCTCCTCCGCGCCATCGGGACCCGGCGGCCCGTGTACGTGCAGACCCACGATTTTCCCGATCACGATGCCATCGCCTCGGCGTTCGGAATGCAGAAGCTCCTCGCGGGCGCGGGGGTTCCCTCCCGCATCGTGCACGCCGGCACCGTCCAGCGCGACTCCCTGAAGCGCATGATCCGCGATCTTGCCATCGAGGTGACCCCGGCGGAGCAGGTGGTCATGTCACCTTCCGACCCGATCGTGATCGTGGACGGGTGCAAGGGGAGCAAGAACGTCACAGAGTTGGCGGGGGACGAGGTGGCCGTCATCGACCACCACGAGGTGAAGAGCCCGGATTCGGTGCTCTTCATCGACATCCGTCCCGACAGGGGCGCCTGCTCGACGATCATCCACGGCTACTGGCAGGAGGCGGGCGCCGAGATCCCCCGGGAGGTCGCCACGGCGCTCATGATCGGCATCAACATGGACACGGCCCTGCTGACGCGGCAGGTGGGCAGGGAGGACATCCGTGCGTACGCCGATCTGTATTCCCGCGCCGACATGCGGCTGGAGAACTCCATCCTGCGCAATTCCATCCAGACGAAGGACCTCGCCTTCTATCGCCATGCGCTTGCCAACGTGCAGATCAGCGACCGCCTGGCCTTCTGCTGGTTCCCGGACGGGTGCAACCAGAACCTGCTGGGGATCCTCGGGGACTTCTTCATCAGCCTCGAGGAGGCTGAGTTCGTGGTGCTCTGCGCGAGAAACGACGGCGTGATCAACGTCTCCGTGCGCAGCGAAAGGGTGGAATGGAACGCATCCCGCGTCGTGCAGGCAGCGCTCCAGGGCATCGGCTTCGGCGGCGGCCACGCGGACATGGCCGGGGGGATCGTGAACGACCCGTCTGCCGCCGATGGCCCTATGCTCCTCACCCGGTTTCGCGGGGCGCTCTCGGGGCGGTAACCCGCGCCCTGCACGCGTTGACACGCTCCCGCGGGAGTGAGCAGAATCCGCCCATGTCCAGCCCCGATTCCCTGAACGCCCCTTCCACCCAGGAACGCCTGGCAGCCCTGCGCATTCTGGCAGCGGGCCAGATGCGTGCCGACGTGCCCGCGGCGGGCAGCGTCAGTGACTCCGGGAGCGTCAGGGACGCCAGGAGCGTCAGGGAAGTGAACTGCCACGTACACACCATCTATTCCTTCAGCCCGTATTCGCCGTCAGCGGCCGCCGAGCGTGCCCGCGCCGCGGGGCTGGCCGCGGTCGGAATCATGGACCATGACTCCATCGCGGGGGCCGCGGAAATGCGCGAGGCGGGGAGGATTATCGGCATTGCCACCACGGCGGGGCTTGAGCTGCGCGTCAGCGCGGAGGGCACGGCCCTGGCCGGGCGGAAGATAAACAACCCCGACTCCCTGAGCAATCTCTACATGATGTTCCACGGGATTGCGGCGCGACGCGACGCGGCGGTGGGCGCGTTTCTCAGGCCCATCCAGGCGGCCCGACAGAAGCGCCTGCGTCGCATGATGGAGAGGCTCAACGCCCTCCTGCCCGGCTACGGGCTTGCCCTGCTGGACTGGGACAAGGACGTACGCAGCACCTCCCAGGCGGCCTCGGGGGGCTCGATTACCGAGAGGCACCTTCTCTTTGCCGTGGCGCGCGCCATCGTGGCGTCCGCCGGCCGCGGCGCGCCGCTGGTGCACTTCGTGCGGGACACGCTGGGCATCGCGCTGCCGCCGCGTATTGCCGGCTGGCTTTCCGACGCGAGCAACGATGCGCTCCTGTTCGACCTCCTGGGCGTGCTGAAGAGCTCGTTTCTCGAAAAGGTTTTCATCCAGCCCGACGGGGAGGAGTGCATCCCCGTCATCCGCGCCGTGCGCTTTGCGGAGGAGATCGGTGCCATCCCCTGCTACGGCTACCTGGGGGACGTGACCGACTCCCCCACGGGAGACAAGAAGGCCGAGCAGTTCGAGGACAGTTACCTCGATGAGCTTTTCGTGGAGGTGAAGAGGCTGGGGTTCAAGGCAATCGCTTATATGCCGCCGCGCAACACCCTGCAGCAGTTGCGCCGCGTGCAGAAGCTGTGCGCCCAGCACGGGCTCATGGAGATCAGCGGCGTGGACATCAACAGCCCCCGCCAGTCCTTTAACTGCCCCGAGCTGCTGCTTCCCGAGTTCTCCCACCTCATTGCCGCCACCTGGGCCCTCATTGCCCACGAGAAGCTCTCCGATGCCGCCGACCGGTATGGCCTTTTCCATCCCGGGAACCCTCTGGCCGGCCTCCCCCTGCAGGAACGGATAGCCTCCTATGCGGCGGTGGGAGAGACCTTGGACGCCACCGACCGCCGGCCGGCCTCCGAGCATCCCCTGGTTGCCTCCTGGGGCAGGGGATAGCGCCGGGAGCGGTCCGCGCAGGGCGGCCGCCCGAAGCCATGCACCCGCTGATCGGTGGGACGGGCCTGACGTCAAAATGGCGTCCAAGGTCATAGGGCTGTCGCTGACGCACGTCACTGAATGGTTCCCCACCGCCGATAACAAAACGTTATCGAACATTCACTGCGCGTCTATAGCGTCCGGCGGTGTTCTGCGGCTACTATTGACGCGGGAGTTTGCGGTGCAGGCAAAGATACTAATAATTGAGGACGTGAAGGAGATGGCCGACCTCATCCGCCTCTATCTGCTGAAGGAGGGGATGGAGGCCACCCTGTGCGATACGGGGGAAGAGGGCCTGGCCGCCTTCGACAAGGAGAAGTTCGACCTCGTCGTTCTCGATATCAACCTTCCCGGCATTGACGGTTTCGAGGTCCTGCAGCGCATCCGCAAGGCCAGCGCGGTGCCCGTGGTCATCGTTTCGGCACGGGACGCCGACGAGGACATGATCCTCGGCCTGGGGATCGGCGCGGACGAGTTCGTCACCAAGCCCTTCTCCCCGAAGGTCCTTGTGGCCCGGGTCCGGGCGATGCTGCGCCGCGCCTCTGACCTGAAGGCCAGCCCCAATACCGTCAAGTTCGGGGATTTCTCCCTCGACCTCGACGGCTTCCTGTTGAAGAAGGGGGGGGAGAAGGTGCCGCTCTCCTCGAAAGAGTTCGAGGTCCTCGCCTGCCTGGCCACGCACGCGGGCAAAGCCATGACACCCGATACCATCTACGCGGAGGTCTGGCATAACCAGTACGGGGATATCACCGCGGTGGCTGTGTACATCCAGCGGCTGCGCAGGAAGATCGAGGCAGACCCTTCCGCGCCCGTCTATATTGAGACGGTCCACGGGATGGGCTACCGTTTCAGCGCAGAGGCAGTACACGCATGAAACTGCGCACGCAGTTCGTCATTCTCGTGGCAGGCATCATCGCGGTGCCTTTCCTGGTGATCTCGTTCATGCTCCTGGTGCGCTACACTGCCGCCCGCGGCAGGGAGCCTGTTCCCAACTACGAGCAGGTCATGTCCTGGGTCGGCCTGAAGGTGCCCCGGGCGGTGCGCCGACACGACCTTGCCGCCCTGCAGGAGAACCGTCCCCCGGGGCTGGACATCGTCGTGCTGGACGGCAACGACGTCATTTCCTCTTCCACCATCCCCGAGCTGGCGGTGGGCACGCCATCGGCCACCGCGCTGCTGCTGCAGTACGTCAGGGCCCACGTCGACCACTATCATTTCACGCTGGATGACTCGCACGTACCGGGAGACAAGGCCTCTCTCATCATGCTGAAATTTCCTAGGATGCGGCCCGAGCAGGCGCGGTTTCGCAGCCTCCTGATCGGGGGGTTCCTGTATTCCTCCCTCGCGCTGCTGGCCTTCTCTTCCCTCATGAGCTTCCTGATCCTGCGCTCCCTCAACGGTTCGATCCTGACCCTCGAGGGGGCCTCGCGCCGCATTGCCGGCGGGGACCTGGATTTCGAGCTGCCGGCGCGGGGCAACGACCAGATAGCCTCCCTGACCCGCTCCTTCGACAGCATGCGTCTTGCCTTGAAGGAAGAGTACGCGCGGCGCGCGCGCTTCATCATGGGCGTTTCCCACGACCTGCGCACACCCCTGACGCTGATCCGCGGCTACGTGGAAGCCATCGCCGACGGGTTTGCCGCGGAGCCGGAGGCGCAGCAGAAGTACCTGGGCATCATCCTGGACAAGACGCGGGGGCTGGAGGGAATGATAGCGGACCTCATCGAGTTCGTGCGCATGGAGACGGGGCAGTGGCGCATGACGCATCGGGACGTGCCCGCCCGCACTTTTCTCATGGACATTGCGCGCCGCTTTGCCGAGGACGCCCTCATCCTGAAGCGCGACTTCGGCTGGTCCATCGATATCCCCAACGACGTCACCATCCGCATGGATGCAGGGCTTTTCGCCCGTGCCTTGGAGAACCTGGCGGGCAATGCGATCCGCTACACGCAGGAGAACGGCAAGATATCCCTGGCCGCGCGCGTGGAGCAGGGAGAAATCCTGCTCTCCCTGGCAGACACCGGCATCGGCATCCCGATGGAGGACCTCTCCCGCATCTACGATCCTTTCTATCGGGGCACCAACTCGCGCAGAGAACAGGGATTCGGCCTGGGCCTGACAACCGTGAAATCGATCATAGAAAGCCACGGATGGAGCATCGGCGTCACCTCCGAAGTGGGGCTGGGCACGACGTTCACCATCAGGATCCCGATGGCCCCGCGGAGGCCGGCATGACCCCGCGGTTGATGGCGGAGCACATCCGCGAGCGCTGCGCGTTCAGCTATGCACGATCCGGCGGGCCCGGCGGGCAGAACGTGAACAAGGTGGCCACCAAGGTTATCGCACGTCTGCCCCTCGCGGCGCTGGACTTTCTCGGCGTCGAACGGCGGCGGATGGTGGAGGCGCGGCTGGCAGCGCGCATCAGCGCTGACGGGGAGATCGTGGTCACGGTGCAGGACACCCGCGAGCAGGGTCGCAACCGGGACATCGCCGTCGAGCGGCTGGCGCAGCTCATTCGCGAATCCTCGATCACCCCGAAGCGGAGGGTGAAGACCAGGCCCACGCGCAGCGCGCGCGAGGCGCGACTGCGCGCAAAAAAGGTGCGCTCGGCGCACAAGCGGCTCCGCGGGCCTGCCATAGACGATTAGTCGGACGGCGGCAAATCCGCGGAGTACCGCGGTGACCTAACAGAATGTTATTGTCTTTTCCGTGTGCGTTCATGGAATCAGCTGCCGGTACCGGGTAGGTTTCTGTCAGATTCGAGAGAGCGCGGGGAGGCGCGGCGGCAAATCCGTTGTGTACATCGGCGGCAAATCCGCTGTGTACATCGGCGCCAAATCCGCGGCAAATCCACCGAGTACGGCGGTGCGGTACCGCGGCGGGAGGGTGAAGATGGACGAGGGCAGGAGTGGAACATGAGGAGACTCGAAGTGAAAATCGTCGCGGCCGCTCTCTCTCTGATTGCCGTTTCCGGCTTCGCGCAGTCGGCGGCCCCGGCCGCCCCGTCTGCCGCGGGCCAGCAGCCGCCAGCGGCAGCCGCACCGGCGCCGGAAACCTCGCTGCCCGCAGTCGCCCTGGGTGAGGTCATAACAGCGGCGCGGGCCGGCAGCCCGACGCTGAGGCTGGCAGGCATCACCCTGGACAGCGCGCGCGGCGCCCTCCAGCAGGCGCGGGCGAAGAACGGCCTGGCCGTCGGGGAAACCGGGGAATACCTCCACCAGGGCAACCTTCCCGGCACGACGACCTACTCGACGCCGAGCACGTCGGCCGCCACGGCCGCCAGCGGATCGGGGCTGAACGGGGAAAACCTCCAGGGCGGCCTGACCCTCAGCGGCCCCGCCACCAGCGTCGGCCTTACCGCGCAGCATAGCATCACCGAGGGGGCTCCCGTCGACCAGGTGAGCGCACTGAGTCTCTCGGGCAGCCAGACGGTGTTCGACGGCTACAAGGGGGGCCGGGCAGCGGGCGCCGTGCAGCAGGCGGAGTCCCAGTACCGCATCTCCCAGGTCGCATACGACGCGGCGCTGAAGAGCACCCTCTATCAGGTAAAGCAGGAATACTATACGCTGCTGGGTGACCAGGCTGCCGTCATGCAGCGCCAGGCGATTGCACAGCAGGCGGCGGAGAACCTCACGCTGTATCAGGGGCTCCTTGCCGCGGGCAGGGCCACGAAGCTCGACGTTCTGCAGGTGCAGGTCGCGCTGACCCAGGCGCAGCTGGACGTGCACACAGCGCAGAATACAGTCGTGACGGACCGAAGAAGGCTCTCCCAGTCCCTCGGGTGGCCGCTGGAGAAGCTGTACGCGGTTGCCGACAGCCCGCTGCCCGAAGTCCCGTCACTGGGGATGGAAGAGGCGCTGAAAACAGCGTTGACGAACAGGTCGGAGATCCTCACCTTTGAGCAGAACATCGTCGCCGCGAATATCGCGCTGGACCTGCAGAAGAGCCAGTACCAGCCGGTGGTGTCCTTGAAGGCGTCCGTCGGCGTCGGCCAGGACTGGACTGCGAATGTGAGCATAGGGGCGTTCACCGCGGGTGTTTCCATAGCCCTTCCTCCTATCTGGGATGGGGGCCTGCAGAGCGCGCAGATGCAGCAGGCGGCGGACCAGGTGAGCACCTATCAGGTGCAGCAGGCCCAGCAGGGGCTGAGCATCGCCATCGACGTGCAGAACGCCCTGTTCGCCGTCACCGACACGCGGGACCGCAGCACCCTGGCGATGCAGAGTCTCGATCAGGCGCAGGGACAGTACGACATGCAGAAGGCGAGGCTCACCGTCGGCCTGGCAACGATCCTCGACGAGCTGACGGCTTTTTCCGCTCTCGCCGCAGCGCGCGTAGGACTGGAGCAGGCGAAGACCAATTACCTGCTGGCAGTGCTGAATCTCTACAACGTCATGGGATTGTAAAGGGGTCAGGGAATGAAGACTCGGTGGAAAGTTGTTGTGATCGTCGGCGCTGTGCTCGTGGCCGTCGCGGTGGTGCTCATCGTGCACCCCTTTCCCTCCCGGGGCAACGGCCTTCACTATGTGACGCGGCCCGTCGCCTATGCGGACATTTCAGCAACGGTGAGTGAGACGGGCATCGTCAACCCCGTCAACCAGGTCGCGGTCGGAAGCGAGGTTTCCGGAACCGTCAGGGTGCTCAACGTGGATTTCAATTCCAAGGTGAAAAAAGGGCAGGTCATGGCGCGGCTTGATCCGACCACCTACCAGGCGGCCGTCGACTCGGCGCAGGCGAACCTCGCGTTGACACAGGCGAACGCAGAGAGCGCTGCGGTGAATGTCGGAAAGATGAAGGCGATGCTGGACCTTGCCACCCTGACGGAGCAGAGGGACGAGCCCCTGCTGAAGCAGGGCTTCATCAACCAGAACCAGATGGACACGGACCAAACCGCCATGGAGACGGCCCGGCAGGATTACCTGGCAGCCCAGGCGCAGGAACGCGTTTCCAAGGCGCAGATTGGCGTCGCCCAGGGGCAGCTCCAACAGGCCCAGTACAACCTGTCGAAGACCGTGATCCTGAGCCCTTTTGACGGAATTGTCATGGGGCGCAACGTGGATATCGGGCAGACGGTGGCCGCCTCCCTGCAGACGCCGACGCTGTTCACCATTGCGACCAACCTCACGGACATGCAGGTGGACACCTCCGTCGACGAGGCTGACGTGGGTGGCCTGCGGGAGGGCGCATCCGCCCAGATCACTGTGACCGCGTATCCGAATGTCGTATTCGCAGGCACTGTCAAACAGGTGCGGATCAACCCGACAACCGTCCAGAACGTGGTGACCTATGACGCGGTGCTGCAGATTCACGATACCTCGGGCCGGCTCCTGCCCGGGATGACGGCCCAGGTGACAATCCAGGTGGGGCAGAGATCCCACGTGCTGACGGTGCCGATTGCAGCCGTTCTCTACCGGCCGCTCGCCGCGCCCACCGGTGGAGCTGGCGCAGGAGGTCCTGGTGGCGGGGTTGGATTCGGCGCATCGTTCGTCCCCTCCGGCGGGGGGCCCTCTGCCTCGCCGGTCGCAGGTGCCCCGGGGTCCAAGGTGACGATCTGGAAGCTGGTCGATGGGAAGCCGGCACCGCTGCAGATCGTCATTGGCCTCTCTGATGGAAAAAACCTCGAGATAACCAGCACGAATGTGCAGGAGGGGGACATGGTCATCGTCGCCCAGCGGCACGGGAATGGCGGCGGGACCGCTACAGCCCCCGGTGGGGCCTCGGGGCGAAATGGGCCTGCTGGCGCGGGCGCCCCGGGGAGCGCTCCTACGACGGGGAACGTTCCAGCGGGCGGAAATGCCCCGGCAACAGGAAATGGCCAGACAACCGGCAGCGCACCCGCGGCCGGCAACGCTCCTTCGGTAGGGAATGCCCCTACCGCAGGGAAGCCTTCGACAACCCCAGGCCGCAAGCGGCCCGCGACGTCGGGCAGCGATTCCTCGGCAAACCCGCCAGCACAGGGCGCGCGGTGATGGCAGACGACCAGCCGCTCATTGAAGTGACGGACCTCACCAAGGTCTACGGCGAGGGGCCGGCGGCGGTGCAGGCGCTCAAGGGCGTGAGCCTCCAGATCCACCGCGGCGAGTTCGTGGCGATCATGGGCCCCTCCGGTTCAGGCAAGTCCACCTTCATGCACCTCCTGGGGTGCCTGGACCACCCGACCGCCGGTTCCTACAGGCTTGACGGACAGGAGGTCGCGGGCCTCTCGCGCGACGAGCTGGCCGCCGTGCGCGGGCGGCAGATCGGCTTCGTGTTCCAAAGCTTCAACCTGCTTTCGCGTACCAGTGCGCGGGAGAATGTCGAGCTTCCCATGCTGT
>JBEKVA010000018.1:0-20909 GCA_049514475.1 Spirochaetia bacterium | reverse complement strand
CGTGCGCTTCCTCTCGGGGTAGAGCACCGTCACTTTCCTGTTGAAGGAGTGACGGAACGTGATCCAGAGCGTCCTGAGGAGGCTCCACATATATTCTCCTATCTGCCGAGGGCCAGCACCACGGCGCCGGTCACGGCAAGGTTGAGCAGTGCCAGGGGAAGCATGAGCTTCCACCCGAAGGCGAGAAGCTGGTCGTAGCGGGGCCGGGGCAGCGCCGCGCGCACCAGGATGAAGAAGGCGATGAAGGCGAGGGTCTTCACCAGGAACCAGATGATGGGGGGCAGCCACGGCCCCTGCCACCCCCCGAAGAACAAGGTGACGATCATCATGGAGATCAGCGTGATCCCGATGTATTCACCGACGTAGAACATGGCGAACTTGAAGCCCGAGTACTCGGTGTGGTAGCCGGCCACCAGCTCGCTTTCAGCCTCGGGAAGATCGAAGGGGATGCGGCGCGTCTCGGCGAGACCCGCGATGAAGAACACCACGAAGCCCACGAACTGCGGCACCACGAACCAAAGGCCTTTCTGCGCGGCCACGATGTCTTTCAGGCTGAAGGACCCTGCCATGAGCACCACCCCCATGAGGGACAGGCCCATGAACACCTCGTAGCTCACCATCTGGCCCACGGCGCGGACGCTGCCCAGCAGCGAGTACTTGTTGTTCGACGCCCAGCCGGCCAACGCGACGCTGTACACTGCAAAGGAGGACATCGCGAGGAAGAACAGGAGGCCGATGTCGAAATCGGATACCAGGATTGCAGGGGCGATGGGGATAACGGCAAAGGAGGCCAGCGTCGTGATCATGATGATGGCCGGTGCAATCACAAAGACTGCCTTGTCGGCAAAAGGAGGTATCCAGTTTTCCTTGGTGAATATCTTCAGCATGTCGGCCACGACCTGGAACAGGCCGAAGGGGCCGGCGCGGTTGGGCCCATAGCGCTCCTGGAACACGCCCAGCAGGCGCCGCTCGAACCAGATGATCCCCGCGGCGAACAACAGGGCGCCGACCAGCACTCCGAGGATGATAAGGACGCTCACCAGCACCGCGCTCATGTCCCTCCCCCCGCCAGGCGCGCCCACGCAGGCAGTGAAAGCTGCGGCGCCCCTGCAAGACCGAAAGGAATCGTGGCCACGCCGGCTGCCATCTCCCGAATGACCAGGGGCAGCTCGACTTGCGTGCCATTCTCAGGTGATACGCGCACCGCCTGTCCTTCCCGCAGGCCCAGGCGCTCGGCCTCCGCGCGCGAAAGGGCGATGTAGGGCCGGGGAGACCGCTCGGCCACGCCAGGGGCGAGCACCGAGAGCTCGTCGGAGCCGAAGACGTGGTGGCGCGCCACAAGCTGCAGGAGGCCATCGCGGCGGGCGAATGCTTTCGGCGCGGTGTCGAAGTAGCGTCCCGCGGCGGCTGCCGGCGGCTCTACCAGGCGCACGCCGGGGTCTCCGCCTTTCAGCGGTCCGCCCACCTCGATCTGGAACTTGTTCAGCGCCTGGTCGGAGTTCCACCCGGGGTACCAGAACCGGGCGTTGAGGCTCGACGGCGCCCCCTGGGAGAACCCTTCCATGGTGTGGGAAAGGGGAGAGTCGGGATCGACGTCGGGCTTCGGCTCATGGATATCGAGGTGCGCCACCACGGCCGTACGGCCGCTTTCCCGCAGCGCCTTGCGCGGGACCTTCTGCCCGTCAAGGCGGAAATCGGCGCCGGGCGCAGCATCACGGACGCCGCGCAACTCGGGCAGCTCGGCTGCCAGCGCGTCGATGAGGGAATCGAGGTTCAGCCACCCGCGCGGCTTGCGGCCCGAGCCTGCCGCGATCCTTCCCAGCCAGCGCCAGCTTTCCAGCACCGATTCCTGCGGGGCCACGACCGAGAAGAACCTCTGCGCGCGGCCTTCACTGGAAACGAGTGTCCCGGATGACTCGGCGTAGGTTGCCGCGGGCAGAACCAGCTCCGCGGCCCGGGTGGTGGTGTTTGCCGTGTGGTCGATGGCAATCACGTGCGCGGCGGCGCCCAGAAGTGCGCGCGCGGTTTCGGCGTCAGTGCTGCGGAACAGGTCGTTCTCCACGACCAGCAGCACGGCGTCCCGCGAGGAGCCCAACGCCCGCGCGGCGGACTCGATTCCACCGGCCGCCATCATCGTCGTAGCGAAGCTGTTCGCCTCGGGGAACACGAGGCTGATCATGGCCGAGCGGCCGGCCTTGCAGAGCGCCCGCGCCACGTTGGCCGCGGCCTGAATCACCTCGGCGCTGCCCAGGCCGCCGCCGCTGACAACCAGCGGCCGTTCGGCGGCTTTCAGCGCCGCAGCGATGCGCTGCGCCGCCTGCGCGGCCGCCGGCTCCAGGTCCTCGACCGCAGGCGCCGCGGGGTCGATCTCGTGTGCAACGGCAAAGCCAAGCCGGGCGATTTCCGCGGGTGCGCCGCGGAAGCTTTCCCGCGCCACGGAATCCAGCTCTGTGCTCTCGACTGAGGCCACGAAGAGGGGGCCTTTCTCGTCGCGGATGGCCTCCCGAACGGCCGCATCGTCCCAGCGGTTCAGCTTCTTCTGCTTTATGGCGGCAGCGGCAGGAGCGTTCGCCGCGGCCTGCCTGAGATTCAGGGCAAGGATGGGCGCAGTATTCCACGCGTCCTCCCCGAGGACCAGGACGGCATCGGAGAGGGAAGCATCGTGCGGGGAGGCGCTGCGCGCGGGGCCTTCGCGAAGGACCTTGAGCATGAGCCTTTCGCGTTCCAGGCGTGCATCAGGCACCCCTATATAGAAGTTTTCAGCGCCCACGAGGTCCCGCAGGGCATAGTTGGTCTCAAGGGAGGCACGGGGTGAACCGATTCCTACGGCCCGTCCTGCTCCGACCCAGCCGGCGGCGCGCTTGACCGCGTCTTCGGGCACCTGCTTGATCCGATCGGTGCCGTTGACAAACTCGTAGCCGTAGCGGCCGCGGTCGCAGAGGAAGTACCCGTTGACCTCGCCGTTGTAGCGCGTGCGCACCCTGCGCAGCGTGCCGTAGCGCTCGCCGGGAACGGTATTGCAGCCCACGGCGCAGTGAACGCACACCGAGGGAGAGGTCTGCAGGTCCCACTTGCGCGTGTAGTGGCGTTTCAGCGTCTTGTCGGTGAACACGCCGGTGGGACAGACCTCCACGAGGTTTCCGCTGAATTCGTTTTCGAGCACGCCGTCCTCGTGGCGGCCGAAATACACGTTGTCGTGCGCGCCCAGCACGTCGAGGTCCCGTCCTCCCGCGTAGTCGCGGTAGAAGCGGATGCAGCGGTAGCACTGGATGCAGCGGTTCATCTCGTGGTTCAGGAACGGCCCGAGGTCCTGGTTCTTGTGCGTGCGCTTCGTGAAGCGGTAGCGGCGGTAGTTGTGTCCCGTCATCACCGTCATGTCTTGCAGGTGGCACTCCCCGCCCTCGTCGCAGATGGGGCAGTCGTGGGGGTGGTTCACCATCAGCCACTCGGTGACGCTTCCACGGAACGCGCGCGCCTCGGGGTCCTCAACAGAAACCCTCATGTTGTCCACGACGGGGGTCATGCAGGACATGACGATCCGCCCGCGCGTGTCGGCCTCGTCCTTGAAAAGCTTCACGGCGCACTGCCGGCAGGCCCCCACCGAGTGCAGCGCCGGGTGCCAGCAGAAGTAGGGAAGGTTGAAGCCGAGAGAAAGGCATACGTGGAGGAGGTTCTTGCCCTCCGCGTCCACCGTGTAGTGCCGCCCGTCTATGTTCAGGGTGAAGGTCTTCATTTGAAAGGGCACCTCTTCTGCTTCACGTGCTCTTCGAAATCCCCGCGGAACAACCGAAGCGCGCTCTGCAGCGGCTCCACCGCCCCCGGGGCCAGGGCGCAGAAGGTGCGGCCCGGCGCGAGCAGCCGCGTGTGCTGCTCGAGGATCTCCAGGTCGCTCATCTCCCCTTTTCCCTGCTCAAGAGCATCCAGGATGCGCGCAACCCAGGGAAGGCCCTCGCGGCAGGGCGTGCACCAGCCGCAGGACTCGCGGGCGAAAAACTTCTCCAGGGAGAGCACCATGCCCACCGGGCAGGTGTGGTCGTCCAGCACGACCATGGTTCCCGTGCCCAGGCGGCTTCCCGCTTTTGCCACGGAATCGAAGTCCAGCTTCACGTCGAGCTGATCGGCGGACAGGAAATCAGTTGAGGCGCCGCCGGGGATGAGCCCGCGCAGCTTCACACCATCCTGCATGCCGCCGGCGTGCTCCAGCAGCTCGCGGATGGTGACGCCCATGGGAAGCTCCCAGAGCCCGGGCTTTTTCACCTTGCCGCTGACGCCGAAGATTTTCGTACCCGCATCCGCCGATGTGCTGAGACCCTTGTACCACTCGGGCCCCTCGCGGAGGATGTGGGGGACGTTGCAGAGCGTCTCCACGTTGTTGACCACCGTCGGCCGGCCCCAGAGGCCGCTCACCTGGGGGAACGGCGGCTTGTTGCGGGGTATTGCCCGCCGTCCTTCCAGCGCATTCAACAGGCCGCTTTCCTCTCCGCACATGTAGCGGCCGGCGCTCAGGTGGAGGCGGAACTCGAGGTTCCACGGGGTGCCCAGCACCTTCTGCCCGATGTATTTCTTCTCCCGGGCCTCTGCCAAAGCCCGCGTGATTGTTTCAGCGCATTTCGAGTACTCTCGGCGAAGGAAGATGTAGGCGATGTCGGCCTGCACGGCCCAGGCGGCAATCAAGGCGCCTTCGATGAGCTGGTGCGGGTTTCCCTCCATCAGCCACCGGTCCTTCATCGTGCCCGGCTCTTTTTCATCCGCGTTCACCACCATGTAGCGGTGCCCGCTAGTGTCGTTCATCGGCACGAAGCTCCACTTCATGCCGGTGGGGAACCCCGCGCCGCCCCGGCCTTTCAGGCCCGAGGCGGTCACCGTCTGCTGGACCTGCACCGGGTTCATTGCCAGCGCCTTGCGCAGGCCCGTGTAGCCGCCGGCCGCCTCGTAGGCGCCGATGTCGAGGGGAACGCGGTCCGTACGTATATCAGCCGTGAGCGGTGTCGCCATCTGCCCCCATCCCGTTGCCGCTCAGCCCCGCGGGGACCCGCGGAGCGGCAGCGTCTCGTACTGCGAAAGAATCTCCTCCGCCCTTTCGGGGGTGAGATGTTCGAAGAGCCTGCCGTCCACCATCATGGCCGGCCCGGCGTCGCAGGCGCCCAGGCAGCCCACCGGCAGAAGCGTGAATGCACCGTCCTTCGTCGTGCCGCCCAGCGTCACCTCCAGGCGGCGCTGCAGGTGCTCCAGGATCTTCTCCTCCCCGGTGACCCAGCAGCTGACGCTGTCGCAGACCATGACCACGTGCCGGCCCACCGGCTTTCGGAAGATCAGGTCGTAGAAGGTGGCGATGCCGTCCACCTCTTCCTTGCTCATCCCCAGCACCTGGGCGACGTCGGCCACCGCCTCGTCAGAGACCCAGCCGCGGCTTTCCTGCACGATCAGGAGCGCCTCGGAGACGGCGGCCCTGGGGTGCTCGTGGTGCCGCGCCTCCTCCTCGATCTTCTCCCTTTCCTGGTCGCTCAGCATTGACCTTTCCTCTCCCCTCGCGACGTACCCGGCGCGCCCCTGCGGCGCGCGACGCGCCGCTTCTTCATCTGTCGATGTCCGCCAGCACGTAGTCGATGCTCCCCAGGATTGCCACCATGTCGGGGACCGTGAGGCCGCGGCAGAGCAGCGGCACCATCTGCACGTGGGCGAATGACGGGGTGCGGATCCGCGTGCGATAGCTGATTGTCCCGCCGTCGCTCACCAGGAAGTATCCGTGGTTGCCCTTGGAGCCTTCCGCCACCACGGCCGCCTCTCCCGGTGGCATCACGGGGCCCCAACTCACGCCCAGGAAATGGTTGATGAGCGTCTCGATGTCGTGCATCGTGCGCTCCTTGCGCGGCGGGGTGGCAAGCGGATGGTCCGACTTGTAATGGCCGGCCGGCATGTTGTTCAGGCACTGCTCCATGATGCGCAGGCTCTGGCGGATCTCCTCGAAGTGGATCACCATCCTGTCGTAGGAATCCCCGTGTACCGTCGTGGGGACCTCGAAATCGAACTTCTCGTAGCCGCCGTAGGGCTTTTTCTTTCGCAGGTCCCAGGGGATGCCCGACCCGCGGATCATGGGCCCGGTGGCGCCCCAGGCAATCGCCTCCTGCCCGCTCAGGCTGCCAATGCCGACGGTACGCGCCTTCACCAGCTTGTTCTTCAATATCGCCCCGTCGTAGTCCTTCATGCGGCGGCGCATGTAGACAATGAAGTCCCGCACCATGGTGTCCCACCCCTTCGGCAGGTCCTGCGCGACCCCGCCGATGCGGAACCACGCGGGGTGCATGCGGCCGCCGGTGACCGCCTCCACGATGTCGAATGCCTTCTCCCTGTCGGAGAACAGCCAGAACACGGGAGACATCTGCCCCAGGTCCCCGCTGAATGTGCCAAGGTAGACCAGGTGGCTGATGACGCGGAAGAGCTCCGCCATCATCACGCGGATCACCATGGCGCGGTCGGGCACCTCGATGCCGGCCAGCTTCTCCACGGCCAGCACGTAGGGGAAGTTGTTCAGCAGGCCGCCCAGGTAGTCGATGCGGTCGGTGTAGGGGATATAGGTATGCCATGTCTGCCGCTCGCCCATCTTCTCGGCGCCGCGGTGATGGAAGCCGATCTCGGGGATGATCTCCACGATCTCTTCGCCGTCAAGCTGCACGGCCAGACGCAGGATGCCGTGGGTGGCCGGGTGCTGCGGCCCGATGTTGATGAACATGTACTGGTGGTCGCCGCTGCCCCGCTTCAGCCCCCACTCCTCGGGCTTGAACTCCAGGGTGGCGAGCATCTTCTGCGCTTCCTCGCTGCTCATGTGGAAGGGCCCCATCTCGGTGGCCCGGGCGGGGTGCTCTTTGCGCAGCGGATGCCCTTCCCACCACGGGGGCAGGAGGATGCGGCGGAGGTGCGGGTGGCCCTCCACCGTGATGCCGAACATGTCCCACACTTCCCGCTCGTACCAGTCGGCGTTGGGCCAGAGATCGATCATCGTGGCGATGCTCGGGTGCTCTCCCCGGAGGGCCGACTTGATCCTGACCTCGATGTTCCCCTCCAGGGACACCAGGTGCCAGACGATGCTGAACTCGGCGGGCGGCTGCCCCTCCCGGTGAGTCCGCGCGCGCTCGTCGATGGCGGTAACGTCCAGGAGCATGGCATGGGAGCCGCCGGCAGGGCTTTTCAGCCACGACAGAGCGTCATGCGCGCGTTCTGCGGGGACCCACACGGTGGGAATCCCGTCCCTCGTCTCCTGGGGGATGACGACTGCGCCCAGCTGTTGCGAGAGCCCGCCGCTTATACCCGTTGCTGCGATCATCTCCCCTCTCTCCGCGTTGAGCAGGGCCGCCTATATGCCGTCCGGCGAGCCCAGGTCCGTCTGCTTCTGGCGATCCGACCGCATGGCGTCCCTGAGGGACGGCTTCACGGTCCGAACTATTCCCTGAGGTCCCACGACCCACGAGAGCGGCCGTTTCTCCGTTGCAACCGCCTCTCCGAGCAGCACGAGGCCCCTCATGAAGGCATCGGGGCTCGGCGGGCATCCCTGGACATAGACATCGACGGGGAGAAACGAGTCGACACCCTGCACCACGCTGTAGATGTCGTACATACCCCCCGATCCCGCGCAGGAGCCCATGCAGAGGACCCAGCGGGGCTCCATCATCTGCTCGTACATGTGCAGGACAAGGGGCGCCATTTTCTTGAACACGGTGCCGGCCACCACCATGACATCCGCCTCGCGGGGGGAGCCGCGAAGGATCTCGGAGCCGAAACGGGCAATGTCATACTTGCTGGTGATCGAGGTGGCCATTTCCACGTAGCAGCAGGAGAGGCCGAAATTGAAGGGCCATAGGGAGTACTTGCGGCCCCACGCAATGAGGTCCCTGCGGCGGGCCATGTACACGTCGCTTCCGGAGGAGGGAGGTGTGTTCGTGTCCAGTCTGAACTTTTTCTGTCGATTTTTGCTACCCAGCACGACCCATCCCATGCCTTTCCCGGTGCTCCTGCAGCCGGCGCACACCCCTGTCGAAGGCTCCCTTTCTCCACAGGTATGCCAGGCCGATCACCGTTTCAAACATGAAAACGACGGCCGCGACGTAGCCGGGCCACCCCAGCTCACGCGCCGCCACCGCCCATGCGAAGAGGAATACCGCTGAAATATCGAAAATGACGAAAAAGACCGCTATAAGGTAGAAATCAGCCGCGAAACGCAGCCGGGCCGAATCGGTAATGGGAACGCCCGACTCGTAGGGCGTACCGGTGCCGCGTTGGAAGTGACGTTCCCCGGAGAGATGTGTCACGAGCATCAACATTCCGACGAGAAGGACGACGAAAACAAGATAGACGGCCAAGGAAAGTATTCCGCTCAATGAATGCTCCCGGCTTTAGATTGCTCCCGGCGCCTGCGGCCCGCCTACAATCTATTCATGCTTCATTCGGGAGTCAAGGAATCGCGGAACCAATCACGTAATCCACCAGATCGCGGAGGGAATCACGGTGCGGGGTGGCGGGCAGGCCCTGGATCCCTTCCCGCGCTTTATCGGCGTACTGTTCGGTGAAGGCTTTCAGATCGACAGCCTCGTCCAGCCCGTGGTCCTTGTCCACCAGGTCATCGGCCATCTGGAAGGAGAGACCGAAGTGCATACCTATCTCGCCGAGGCACTCCTGCTGCTTCTCCCCCGCCCCGCAGAGGAGGCCCGCCGCCCTGAAGCATGCGGAAAAAAGCACGGCTGTCTTGTCCGAGGCAATCTCCAGGTACTGCTCGAAGGAGAGAGGACGGGCCGCGGAGGCGGCCTCCTGGGCGAGGATTTCCCCCGTGCACATGGCCTTTGTCGTGTCCAGGAACATGTCCAACAGGGTGAAGCGCCGCTCGGGGGAGATCTGGGTGAGGCCGGTGATCAGGGAGAAGAAGTGGGTGTAGAGGATGTCCCCGGCGAGCACCGCGACGCGGTTGCCGAAGCGCTTGTTCAGGCTGACCTGGTGACGGCGCGAATCGGCGCTGTCGATGATGTCGTCGTGCACCAGTGAGGCGGCATGGAGCACCTCCACGGAGGAGGCCACGGAGATCAGGGAGTGGGCATCAGGGAAGTCGCCACCGAAGGTGGATTTGTCGCCACCGAAGGTGGATTTGTCGTCGCCGGGGTTGGCCGCGTGAGCCACCAGCAGCACGATGGCCGGCCGGATCCGCTTGCCGGGCACGGCAAAGGGGTGCTGCACGATCCGCTCGATGATCCCGTTCTTCCCCCGTGCGGCCGCCGTCTGTTCGCTCACGTGCCGCATGAGAGTCTTCAATTCCCGCTCCACGCCGTCCATTTCCTCAGCAACAGGCGCGAATATCTTTCGCAGATCCATCATGCGCCTCCTGGCGCGCGGCCGATATGCAGGTAGGCCGTGCCGAATGTCAGGCTGTGGCAGGACACCGATCGCAGACCCGCCTCCTCCATCATGACGCGAAAGGAGGAAGGGGAAGGGAAGTGTCTGATGGAATCCCCCAGGTACCAGTAGGTGGCGGGGTTGCGGGCAAAAAGCCGCGCCAGCCGCGGCAGGAGGATGGTGAGATAGAAGCCGTAAAGGGGACGAAAGGGGCGCGCGGGGGCGAACGTCATTTCCAGAACCATGACCTGGCCGCCCGGCGCGGTCACCCGCGCCATCTCTTTCAGCGCCGCTGGCCTTTTCCCGTTCGGGATGTTTCTCATGCCGAAGGCCACCGCAGTGACGTCGAAGGAGCCGTCGGGAAAGGGAAGGGCCAGCGCGTCGCCTTCCACCAGCCTGATGCGGTCCTGCAGGCCGAGGGTGCGTACCTTGCGCCCGCCGACCTCGAGCATCGGGGCGGCGAAGTCGATGCCCGTCACGGAGATCTGCGGGTGGCGGCGCGCCGCCGCAATGGCAAGGTCGGCGGTGCCGGTGGCGATGTCCAGGAACCGCCCCGCCCGCGGGAAGTGCATCTTCTCGATGACCACCCGCCGCCATCCAACGTCCCGACGCAGGCTCAGGAGGTGGTTCAGGAAATCGTAGCGCGCATGCACCGTGGTGAAGATGTCACGAACAACGCCCGTGTGGCCGGCAGGGGAGAGCGTCGACATAAGGGGGTAGCGCTTGCTGCTCATCGGCGGGGTGACTATAGCACGCACGGCGGAGGAGGAGAAGCGGAGCCGCACCGGGGTCTCGACGGCCCGCTGGCGAGGCTGCAGGCCCCGATAGCCCGCTGGTTCAGCCAGTACTTGCTGATGTGGCGAAACCCGCTGTAGGGGATCGAGGCGGGCACCGCGTAGGCTCCCCTGGAGAGCGCATCCGAGGCTGGCACCGTCACGAAAGCGCCGGGCAATGATGAGGGCGGGGGTAGATCGGCGGAGACGATGCCGTTCAGCCGTGTTCGAACGTGCTCACCGGTTCATCCGCCGCGGGGCAGCGCGGCCGCCATTTCGGGACTCTCCCGCGAGCTTTTCGAGAGCGTCACGAAGAGCTGCTGGTCCTTCAGGCAATACACGATCTGCCTGCGCGAAGCCATCCAGAGCAGTACCTGCAGCGCACTGCTGCGGGGCTCATTCAGGATGGCCCCGACCTCCCAGAGGCGGGGCGCGCCGCAAATCGTGAGGGGAATGATTCCGGGGTCACATTTTTTCTACACGAGAAGGCGCGGTCGCTACTGCACCAGGTTGTTCGTGACGGCGTAGCGGATGAGATCAGCGGTGCTCCTGAGGCCGAGCTTTGAGAGGATGCGCGCCCTGTAGGTGGCAACCGTCGACGTGCTGAGGCACAGCTCCTCGGCGGTTTCGGTCAGGCCGCGCCCAGAGGCGAGGGATCGCAGTACGCGGTATTCCCGGTCGGAGAGGTACTCGTGCGGCGCCTTCTCCCGTTTTCCATCGAGGGCGTACACGAGCTGCTCCGCCAAAGACGAGCTGACGTGCTTGCCGCCGCCTGCCACCTTGCGTATGGCGGCCAGCAGCTCCGAGGGCACGCTTCCCTTCACCAGGTAGCCTGCCGCGCCGGCCTTCAACGCACGCACGGCGAACTGCTCCTCCGGGTGCATGCTCATCATCAGCACGGCGGTTTTCGGATACTGCTCGCGCAGCTCCGCCAGCAGGTCGATTCCCTCGAGTCCCCCGGGAAGGGTGATGTCCAGGATGATGACGTCGTAGGACTCGAGCTGGAGCTTCTCGCGCAGCTCCTGCCCGCTCGAAGCCTCGGCTTCCATTGAGATATCCCGAGACTGGCGAACGATCATGCGAACGCCTTCCCGGAATATTGGATGATCATCACAAATAATGACACGAATCATACTATTTTCTCTTGTCCGAGCATACACAACGGGCGGCGGAGAAGCAAGGGCCCGCCAATTTCACGTCATTGTCCGGCCTTCCGTCGGCCCCTTCCTTCCTGGCTCTCGTACCAGTCCCGCCAGATAAGCCTATAGAGGGGAATCCACCTTGGCAGGTGCTTCAGCACGGGGATGAACGGCGCGAACAGCAGGAGGAGGAAGAACAGGACCATCAGTGATCCGACGATGACATCGGCATTGGGCGCCGTGGTGAGGGGGGGAATCTGGTACCAGATGGCGTAGGGCCACAGCCACCACGGGCCCGGGAAGTTTCCCACCTCGTGGGTGATGCCCCACTGCGTGCCTTTCATGTCGTAGCTGTCCGCGACGTTCTGGTCCACGTCTTCCTGGAAGAAGAGCATTGCCTTCGTGTTGTCCAGGGTGTACGGCAGCCGGTCGCTGCTCGTGAGGGCTCCCTCCAGCAGGCCGGCCCGCCCGAGGTCGAGCATCCCCTTCATCATCACGGGAACGGGGCCGTAGTCGCCGCTCGGGACCGTCACTTTCCCCTCCGACTCCTCGGCCTTGTCCAGCGCGTCGCTGAATGCCTTGGTCCATGCCGCCTGCTGGTCCTCCGAGGCCGCCTTCCATCCGGCGAGGGCGACCGCGACGTTTTTATCGAGGATCGCCACCTTTTCCAGCGGGGTTATGATGAGATTCTGGCGGGCATCCAGGGGAAGGGTCACCCCGAGGACCACGGCGGGACCGGGGCCGAGGATCCGCTGGATGTTCTCCCTGTCCTTCGTGTAGGGTGGGCCGTAGGTCTGCAGGCCGCTCTCCCCGGAGAGAAAGTCCGTTGCCGTCTTCAGGTAGTTCAGGGGATGATTCCTCGCCACATCCTCTCCCCTCACCGTGGGGGCATCGGGGGACTCGAAGACGATGGCCAGTACTATGACCATGGCCGCAATGATCCCCAGTGCTATCAGTCCTTCGCGCACAAGGTCATACGGCTTCGTGGGGACGCCGCGCAGGTATTCGTCCGACTTCCTGCTCATCTCTTTGGTCCTCCCTTCGCGGGGTAAGGCTTCACGGGGCTCTCGTGCCTGATGAACAGGAGGTGGACCACGACCAGCAGGATCACGATAGCCGGAAAGACGGCGACATGCAGCGTCAACACCTGGCTGTAGTTCGTCGTGAAGAAGAACCCGCCGACTCCCATGGCGTTCATCGCGTCCTTTGCCTCCACCGCGTGCCACTGGGCCGACCAGTTGGCCGCCGACAGGTAGCCGGTGAACCCGCTGAAGATCGCCGCGCCGAGGGTCAGCACGCCGATCATCCATGTCTTCCACCGGCCGTCGCGGAAGGCGCCGAGGAAATATTTCACGGCGAGGTGGAGGACCATGAAAGCGAAGAAAAGCTGGACAGCCCAGAAGTGCAGCGAGTTGAAGAACCTGCCCGTCGCCGAGCGGTGGCTCCAACCGGGGCCGAAGACCGCCATGACAAGGCCGCTGAGAACGATCATGACAAGCGCGCACAGGGTGAACACCCCGAACAGGTATGCCACCGAGTTGACATAGACGGGCAGCTTCGTGGGGAGCGCGTCATCGAGGGTGAGCTTGTCCTTGACGTATCCCTGCATCCTTTCGGTGAGACTCATTTCCTGTCTCCTTTGCCCTTTTCACGGCCGCGCTCGATCCACTTCGGCAGGCGCGCCCAAGCAGCGAGGAAGAACACGGCGATGATGAGCGCACCAATGATGACGTTGGGGATCGACCAGTCGAAAATGAGGAACCTGAGGTGGTGCACGGATGAAAGGACCTGGGAGCCGACTCCTTCCATGGAAGGGCCTCCTGCGTCAAAGGGACGCAATTCGAACATAGCCATGCAGCACCGGCGAGGAAAGAAGAATCGGTGGCTCTTCAGAGTCTTGCACTCCCGCGCAGGGAACGGGAATATAGCCGTCGGGGAGCGCAGGGTGCAGGATTTGAAGGCTCTCGTCGACAGGCTGACCTCACTCGTCGCCCTGGAAGGAAGCTGGAGCGTCTCTTCAGATGAAGTGCTTGTACTGCTCGGACTGGATCCGGTGGTCTTCTGGCGGGCCGTGCATCGCGTACGGGACAGGATCGGGTTCGCGGATGCCATCGACGGGTGGACGCAGGACACCGCCGGTGACCTGGTCACCGTTCTGGAGAGCATCTACGGGGGCCGCGCGGAAGAGCGGCTCACGCGGGCAGGCCTCTTCATCCCCTGGGTCCTCGGCGTCGAGCTGATCGAGGAGCTGCTCTCCCGCGCGCAGCGCCTTGCCGCGGCCCATCAGGTTCGCACCGATGAGCTTGAGGCCATGCTGCGCCATACCGGCACCGTCCGGGGCGCCGTGGAGATCTACCTCGAGGAGCACGTGGACCTGGAGGCGCTTATTGACGGGTGCGCCGACTCCTTCCGTATCCTGAGAGACTTACCCCCCGTCGCCGCGGTGACGGCCGCGGCGTGGCTGCGCAGGATGCGCGCCCGCCACCTGCTGGAGAAACGCAGCCTCCTGGCGGGCCTCGAGGAGCGGCTGCGCCTCGCCGCGGCCTTGCTGGGGTACATCGACCCGGAGGATCGCGCTCGCAGCGCCCGGGCGGGCGGTGCCGCTGAAGAGCCGCGGGAATCCCGCCTGCGCCGCTGGGCGCTCCGCGTGATGGGGTTCTCCTCCGATGACTGCACGGCGGAGAGCCTTCGCGCGCGCTACCGCCAGCTCATGATGCGTCACCATCCTGACGCGGATCCGACCGGCCTGGAGCGCTGCAAGGACGTGAATGTCGCCTATTCAATGCTCATCGCGGACGTCGGCGCGGCGGGGAATGGCGGCTGATTGAAAGGCGGCTACTTGAACATGTCGATGGTCTGCTGCTTCTTCTTTGCCGCCTGGTACCCGCCAGCCACCGCTGAGTCCTGCAGCGCATCGGAGAGCTGCTTCACCTGCCCGTAGTCGAGGGCGAACTGATCGCGATAGGTGAAGTAGTCCATCGAAATGACGCGGAGGGTCGCTGTCGGCGTGTTCTCCGCATCCCTGCGGGAAGAAAAGACGAAACGGACCTCGCGGGTTCCCCCGTATCTCCACCCCGGCCCGGGCCCGTACATCTGCCCGAGCATCACCGTCCTGATTCCCTTCGTGATCTCCACCTGGTTGTCGACGGCGAGCTTCTGCCAGGCGAAGTACTTGTCGCATGCCTCTCTGAGCGCGGCGCGCTCCGGCGGCTCGACGATCAGGGCATAGCGGGGGTTGAACCCGCCCCGCTGGTGGTCCACGGAAACCGCCACGATGTCGGGGTAGTCGCTGAAGCTGATGAACCCGAGCGTCGTGTCATCGGTTTCGATCGTTGCATAGACCGCGCTCTGCCCCGTGGGGACGGGGTTCCAGGGAGGCAGGGAGGAGCACTGCCCGAGAATCAGCGGAACCAGGATCAGAAAGAACCGGATAACGCGGCTTGTCATACAGGTGAAAATTTACGCTGCGGCCTCGCGCCCGGCAACGTCCGCCTGTTCAGGGCGGCACGGACAGAGCCCCGCCGTCGCCCGGACGGCAGGGCTCCTCTGAACGGGCAGTCTTGCCCTTATTTCTCCAGGAAGAAGGCAACCCTCCTGTTCTGCCAGCGATCCTTGTAGTCGCTGTCAGGCACGATCTGGTCTGCGGCACCGACTCCCTGCTCGGAGAACATGGACGCCGTTAGTCCGCGCCGCACCATGGCCTCCTCGATGGCTTTCGCCCGCGCCTCGGAGAGGGGGATCAGCACGTCCTCCTGCTCGACCTTTCCCCGCGCCGGGTCATTCCAGTAGATCATCACGGCGTGGCCGACCAGCTTGACCTTGTAGTCGCGGAACTTCTCGAGCTTCGCCGCCAGGGCATCCAGGCGCGCCGTGTTCTGACGGGCGATCTCGGGCGGCACGTCCCTGTAGTCGGCGGTGAACGGCTTGAAGAAGATGCGCGAGCTCTGGATCCTGTAGCCCGTTGCCGTCTTGTAGACGAGGATGTCGATGGGGACCCTGGCGGTCAGGGTGCCGACATTGCCGAACTCGTCCCGCACGCTCACCTTCAGCGGGTAATCTTCAGCCGATTGCACCATCTGCCCCGAAAGCCCCTTGCCGTTCCACACCGCCTGCTTCTCGGGCCAGCGCGCGCTGAAGCTCCTGAAAAGGTTTCCCCCCGGGTCATAGATGTCCATCGACCAGCTGTCGATGCCGGCGGCCGGCGAGCTGGCATTGACGGTGAGGGTGAGGGTGTCCGATGACTCGATGGGGGAGAACAGTGGCTCGGAGAGCGCTACTGACCCGCTGGGCGGGGTGACATCGAGAATGAACGGGCTGCTGGTCGCCGTGGAGGGCGGATGCCCGGCGCCGTAGTCCACCGACAGGGCCGCCGTGTAGGTGCCGTCAGGTGCAAACGCGCCGGAGTCAGTCTTGCCGTCCCAGGTGAGCGCCTTTGGAAGGTCAGAGCGGCCGCCCGAGAATGTCCGCTGTACCGCTCCTCGGGAGCTCTCGAGGGCCAGCTTCCACGCGTGAACGGCGGCAGGGTCCCCGAAGGTTATTGCCAGCGCGATTGACCGTGCGGCCGTCTCGCTCCTGGGGGAGAAGCCTTTCAGGCTTGCTTGCACCGCGTCGGTCCCCACGGGCACCACAATTGGGGCTGGCACTGCCACGGGTGGGGCACTGGCAATGACAGGGGCACCCACGCCGATGGCCGCCTTGACGGTGCTCTGCAGGCCGAACTGGTCGCTGACAATCGCGACCGCGGAGTAGGTCGAAGAAGGTGAGACGAAATCACCCGAGAGCCCCTTGCCGTCCCAGCGTACCGTGTTGTCGGGCCACTTTGGAGTGAAACTCTGGAAGAGCTTCCCGCTTGAATCGAAGACGTTTACCGACCAGCTCTGGATCTTTGCCATCGGCGAGCTGGCGTCCACGCTCATGGTGACGGGAGCGCTTTCCCCTTTTTCCGCCGGGGTGAACTGGGTCGGGGTGACGTGCAGAATGGCCTCAGGCGGCGTGAGATCGACGACGAAAGGCTGCGTGGCCGCCGCCGCTTTCGGGAGTGTGCCTGCGTAGTCCACCGTGAGAGATGCCGTGTAGGTGCCCTCGGCAACCAGTGCCTTCGCATCGTCGGTGCCGTCCCACGTGAGGGTGCCGGGAAGGCTCTTTCCGTCACCGCTGAAGGTCTTCACGGGCCCGCTGGCCCCGACCACCTGCACCTGCCATGCGCTGACCAGGTCCGTGTTCCCGAACAGGAGGCCGAAATCGATCGTAGTGTGACCGGCTTCCGCCTTGGGCGAGAAGCCGGGCGACTCAGTTTCTATCATGCTCTGCTGGGCCGCGGCGGGCTTTGCCGTCTGGCATCCCGCCAGCACGAGCAGAGATGCAGCAGTCGCGCCGACAAAAAGCAGGATCCTTTTCCTCATATTCTCCACCTCACGGCAGAGGATACGGACGCCGGCGGCGGATCAGCGTCATCGGCAGGAGATTTTTTATGTCGAGGAATACGTGTCCGGCGTGTCGTCGCGGGATGACAGGGGCGCGCCCTTCCGCACCCGCGAACCGCCTGGCGCCTGCTATTCCAGGCGGTCGAACACCGCCTGGCCCACCTGGTCGGTTCTCGCGGTCCCGCCCATGTCTTTCGTGACGGTCTTTCCCTCGGCGAGGACCGACTTCACGGCAGTGCCCACCGAGGCGGCGGCCTGGTCCAGGCCCAGGTGCTCCAGCATCATCCGGCCCGCCTCGATGGCCGCGATGGGATTCACGATGAGCTTCCCGGCGTACTTCGGTGCGGAGCCGTGGATGGGCTCGAACATGGAGGGATACGTCCTCTCGGGATTGATGTTCCCGCCTGCCGCGAACCCCATCCCGCCCTGGATCATGGCGCCGAGGTCGGTGATGATGTCACCGAAGAGGTTGGAGGCCACGACGATGTCGAAGTGGCCGGGGTTTTTTACAAACCACATGCACAGGGCGTCCACCAGGGCGAAATCCTGCTTTATACGGGGATAGTCGGCGGAAACGAGCTTGTACACCTCGTCCCAGAACACCATGGAATAGTTGAGGGCATTGGACTTGGAGCAGTTGGTCACCATGCCGACGCAGCCGGTGGCGTCTCCCTTCAGCTTCTGCCGATCCTGGGCGAGCTGGAACGCGTAGCGCATTATCCGCTCGGTTCCCTTTCGCGTGAAGATCGAGGTCTGGATGGAAACCTCATCCGTCGTGTGCGGATTGAATCTGCCGCCGACCTGCGAGTACTCCCCCTCGGTGTTCTCCCGCACCACGATGAAATCGAAGTCCCCGGGTTTCACGTCCTTGAGCGGGCAGGGGACTCCCTCGTAGAGGCAGACCGGCCTGAGGTTCACGTACTGGTCGAAACCCTTGCGGATGGCCAGCAGCAGGCTCAGGGAGACGTGATCGGGGACCTTGGCGGCGTCCCCTATGCACCCGAGGTAGATCGCATCGTAGCCCGCCAGGGTGGAAATCATGTCGGGGGGGAACATGGCGCCGTTCTTCAGGTAGTAGTCGCAGCCCCAGTCGAACCAGTCGGCGCTCAGCCGATGACCATGCTTGTCCGCGCTCTTGCCGGCAATCCGCATCGCCTCTTTTGAAATTTCCACGCCGACCCCATCGCCGGGGATGACGGCAATTTTGTACTCGCTCGTCAGGCCCTGTTTTTTCATCTTTCTGCTCCTGCGCGGCGGGCGTTAATGCAAATTTTCCTTGACATCGCAAGGTTATGATATATGATGACATGTCAACTGGTATGATGTCAAGATCACTCCAGCACGCATAGGGCCGTCGCAAAGCCCTTGCTGCCGGGACCATCAGCCGGAGAACAGGGGTGGTAGGACGTCGGATTCATTTCTGATCAACGAAGGAGGGCGCAGGATATGGCATTCAACTTTCGCAGGGTCCGCATTGGCTTCGTCAACCTGATCCTCAGCTTCCTCGAGGGGCAGGACAAGGCGGTGAAGATGTCGAAGGACATCATTGCCTATCTGAGAGACGTCCTGTGCGTGGACGTCGTGGAGTTCGAGGAGCCTGTCGGCGCCCGCAAGCAGGCCACCGCGGCGTGGAAGAAGTTCAATGGCCAGGATGTCGATGCGGTGATCCTGTTCAGCGGCACCTTCAACACCGGCGAGCTGACGGCGGAAATCGTCAGGAACATGAGCTGCCCCTTCCTCATCTGGGGAGTGGGAGAGCTCTCCCTGGAGACGAAGAGCTTCACCGGGTCGGTGGTCGGGGTGATGCCGGCTGCCACGATATTCAAGAGCTTCCAGCGGCCCTTCACCTCGATCTACGGGGTCATCGCCCAGAAGGAAGTGAAGGAGAGCCTCGCGACATTCGTGCGGGCCGTGCGCGCCATCGCCTACCTGCGCGAATCCGCCATCGGGGTCATCGGCATGCGCCCCGACGGCTTCCAGGTGGCCGGCTACGACGAGCTTGCAATCAAGAAGCTCTTCGGCACGGAAATCAAAAACATGTCCCTGTACACCCTGAGCAAGGTGGTCAACGCCATCGACGAGAAGCAGGTCGACGCGGACATGAAGGTGCAGCACGAAATCTTCGAGATCGGCAAGGAGTACGAGCAGGGCGCCCGGGGCCTCTCGCGGGTCTACCTCGCGCTGAAGAAGACCGTCAAGGACTACGAGGTGCAGTCCTACGCGCCCGACTGCTGGCCCGAGTTCAGGGACAACGACCAGCGTCCCATGTGCCCGGCCAACGGCAGGCTGAGCGCGGAGGGCATCATGGCCTCCTGCGAGTGCGACGTGGACGGCTCCCTCACCATGCTGGCGCTGCACGCCATGCAGCAGGACACCCCCTGGTTCGCCGACCTGGTGGACATCAGGGCGGAGCATGATGCGCTCCTGTTCTGGCACTGCGGCAACGCGCCGCACACCCTCGCCGCGAAAAAAACGAAGATCGAGAAGGTGTTCGGGGGGCCCTCGCAGGTCAACAGCATGAAGGCCGGCACCGCCACCGTGTGCAGGATCAACCACACCGCCGGGGGCGGCTTCCTGATCCACGCCGGGGTGGGGACCGTGATCGAATCCGAGCCGCTCCTGAAGGGCTCCAACCTCCTCATCCGCATGAACGGGGGCAACCGCGCGTACGTGGATTCCATGCTTTCCAACGGGATCCCCCATCACAACGCGCTCATATACGGCGACCTGCGCGCTGATCTGCGGGAGTTCGCCCGGCTGATGAGCATTCCCATCGTGATCAAGGACTGACACCAACCGAAAGGAGCAGAGAAATGAAGACGTTCAAGCTGTACATCAACAACCAGTGGGTGGACGCGGAAGGCCAAAAAACCTTCCTCTCAGACAACCCGTCCACCAACCAGCCCATCGCGGAGCTCGCCTCGGCCTCCTCCGCCGACGTGAACGCCGCGGTCAGCGCGGCGAAAAAGGCCTTCAAGAGCTGGTCGAGCCTCAGCGGCGACGCCCGGGCCGACTACATGATGAAGGCAGCGGAGGTCATGCGCCGGCGGCTGCCGGAGCTGGCCAAGTGGGAAGCCCAGGACACGGGCAAGCCCATCCACGAAACCGAGCCCATCGACATCCCGTACGCCATCCGGGCAATGGAATACTTTGCCCACCAGGCGCGGGAGATCCAGGGGCAGGTCATCCCGCTTCCCAACGAGCCGGCGTTCGACTGGGTGACCTACGAGCCCTACGGTGTCGTGGGAGCCATCACGCCCTGGAACTTCCCCCTGCACATCGCAACGCGCGCCATCTGTCCCGCCATGGCGGTGGGCAACACCGTGGTGGCCAAGGCCTCCACGCTGTCACCGATCACCCCGATCATCCTCGGGGAGATCTTCGAAGAGGTGGGCCTGCCCCCCGGCGTGGTCAACATCGTGAGCGGCCCCGGGAATCCCACCGGCGAGGCCATCATCAACCATCCCGACGTGGCCATGATCACCTTCACGGGGTCCCTGGAGATCGGCCGCAGGATCCTCGAAGCCTCCGCCAAGGCCCCCATCATCAAGAAGGTCACCCTCGAGCTGGGCGGGAAGGGGCCCTTCATCGTGGAAGCTGACGCCAATGTGGATGACGCGGTGAACCAGCTCATCAAGGGATTCTGCCTCATGCAGGGGGAGGTCTGCTGCGCTTCGACCCGGCTGTACCTGAACGAGAAGATCTACGATCGTTTCATGAAGATCCTCATCGAGCGCACGAAGAAGATCAGGATGGGGGACATCATGGATCCGGAGACCCAGATGGGGTCCCTCATCAGCAAGAAGCAGGTGGAGCTGGTGGACGGCTACGTGAAGGCGGCCATCAAGGACGGCGCCCGGCTGCTCACCGGCGGCCAGCCGTACGTGAAACCTCCCTGCGACAAAGGCAACTACTATATGCCGACCATCCTCGAGGTGGACAAGAACGAGATGAAGTGCGTGGAAGAGGAGATTTTCGGCCCGGTCCTGGTTGCGCTGAAATACAAGACGATAGAGCAGGCCATCGAGATGTCAAACGCCAACCAGTACGCGCTGGGGGCCAGCATCTACAGTGAGAACATCAGGACGCTCATGTACGCCACCAAGGCGGTTGACGCGGGCATCGTGTGGCTGAACACAAACATCATGTCCAAGATCGAGGCCCCCTACGGCGGAAACAAGAACAGCGGGCTGGGCCGC